>NZ_AECZ01000036.1 GCF_000179555.1 Solidesulfovibrio fructosivorans JJ] | reverse complement strand
ACGGGTCCGCGTCATCTTGCAGACGCGGACCCGTCCCATACGCCGACGCGGACCCGATCAGACCTTCACGTCAAGGCGTGTGCCCACCCCGGGCTTGGCGTTTTGCACCGGCGCCGGCTGGGCGGGTTGCTGCGCGTTCTCCGCATTCGCGGCGAAAACACGCTTAAAGTATTGCATCTCCTTGTTGGATAGGACGGACGCCGTGGCGTCGCTGCCGCAAAGTCCGATCCCCGATACATTGCTCATGACCGTACTTCTCCTTCATCTCGAGCAACACTCCTGAGGGCCGGTTCGCCTTTTCTCCCGCCGAGGTGAAAGGCGCGCCAGGCCGTAAGCGGCAAAGGCGGAAAGTCCGCGCCCCTCTCCCGAGCGGGGACGATCCATGACGAAATAGGGAATGGGGGTGGAATGGATCAGGCGTCGCGTGGCATACCCGTACCTCCTTTCACGCTGGCCAAGGCGCTGTATCGGAGGATGCGGCGCATTGGCGGCCCGGCTACCGTATCCCTTGCGGGACGTAGGCCCGTGGCTTTGCGTCCCCTTCTTTCGAAGGGTTTGCCTTTTTCAGTGCGGTTTCGTTGTCCGGCACATCGTAACCGTCGCGGAGCGCGGTGTTGTCGGGGCCTAGTGGTTACCGACAAGGACCGCGCGGTCGCCGGGAACACGGCATGCGGACCGGCCTTTTCCGTGGACGCGTTCCCCGCAAGGCGGGGCGGCGCGCCCGAATATGAGGGCGACGCCATCGTCCAATGCAATAGGTGAAAAAGAGATTACAACTATTTTATTCTCTCGTAAATAAACAAACGTCACCTTTCGCTGGCTTTTGCGTCGGAGAGTTGCGTCAAGGGAAGCGATGGTTTGACGCCGGGGCGGCCCATGCACTACTGCAAGCGGCCATGAGCACATGCGTCACGCTGCGAAATATCGCCAAGGCCTTTGGCGTCCGTCGCCTGTTTTCCGATATCTCCCTGGCCGTTTCCGAGAAGGAACGCATCGGGCTGATCGGCCCCAACGGCTCGGGCAAGTCCACGCTTTTGAAAATCATGGCTGGCCTGGAACCGCCGGACGCGGGTGAGCGGACCCTGCGCCAGGGCGTGCGCCTGGCCTATGTCGCCCAGCAGGACAGCTTCGCCGACGGCCTGACCGCGCAAAAAGTCGTGACCCGGGCGGCGTCGGCCGCCTTTGACCGGCCCGAGAACGATCCCGAACAGTTGGCCCGCGTGTCCGTGACCCTGGGTCGGCTGGGCTTCGAGGACCCGGATGTGGCCGTGGACGCGCTTTCGGGCGGCTGGCGCAAGCGGTTGTCCATGGCCCGCGCCCTGGTGACCGAGCCCGACGTCTTGCTCCTCGACGAGCCGACCAACCATCTGGATCTGGCCTCCATTCTCTGGCTCGAGCGGTTCTTGTCCGCCGCGCCCTTCGCCTTCGTGGTGGTCAGCCACGACCGTTTTTTTCTGGAAAAGGTGTCCAGACGCACCATCGAACTCTCCGCCGCCTATCCCCAGGGATACCTCAGCGTGGACGGCCCCTACAGCGCGCTGCTCGAGACCCGGGAAGCCTTTTTGGAGAACCAGGGCGCGTTGGAACAGACGCTCGCCAACAAGGCCCGGCGCGAGATCGAATGGTTGCGGCGCGGGCCCAAGGCCCGGGCCACCAAGGCTAAGGCGCGCATCGAGGCGGCGGGGGAGCTTTTCGACGAACTGGCCGCGACCCGGTCCCGCAACCGGCAGATCGCCAAGGCGGGCATCGATTTTTCCGGGACCGGCCGCCAGACCAAGCGCCTGCTCGTGGCCGAAGGACTGGCCAAGGCATACGAGGGGCGGCCGCTTTTCTCGGGTCTCGACATGGTGCTTTCGCCCGGAGTGCGGCTGGGGCTGACCGGTCCCAACGGCTCGGGCAAGTCCACGCTCCTGCGCGTGCTGGCCGGCGAGGAGCGCCCGGACGCGGGTTCGGTCAAGCGCGCCCCGGGACTCGAGGTCGTGGTCTTCGACCAGAAGCGCGAACAGCTCGATACGGAGCGGACCCTGCGCCAGGCCTTCACCCCGGATGCGGACAGCGTCATCTACCGGGGCAACCCCGTGCACGTGGTGACCTGGGCCAAGCGCTTCGCCTTGCGTCCGGAACAGCTCGACTTGCCGGTGGGACTCCTCTCCGGCGGCGAGCAGGCCCGGGTGCTCATTGCCCGGCTCATGCTGCGCCAGGCCGACGTGCTGCTGCTCGACGAACCCACCAACGACCTCGATATCCCGACGTTGGAGATGCTCGAGGAAAGCCTGTTGGAATTCCCCGGCGCGGTGGTGCTCATCACCCACGACCGGTCCTTGCTCGACCGGGTGTCCACGGTGCTTTTGGGCCTCGACGGCGCGGGCGGTTCGGAAGTCTACGCCGACTATGCCCAGTGGGAGGGCGAGTTCGAGGCCGACCTGCGCGAGCGCGCCCGGGAGGCCAAGGCCAAACGGGAGCCGAGGGCCAAGCCCCGACCCCAGGCCGCGCCGGCCAAGAAGCTCTCCTATAAGGAACAGCGCGAATACGACGGCATGGAAGAAGCCATCGCCGAGGCCGAGGCGGCCCAGCAAGCGGCCATGGCGGCGCTCGAGGATCCGGCCGTGGCCTCGGACGGGGCGGAACTGTCGCGCCGGCTGGAAGTCTTCCAGGCGGCCGAGGCGACCGTGGAAGGGCTTTACGCGCGCTGGGCCGAACTCGAGGCCAAGCTGACGCCGCCCGCTTGAGCGGTGAGGGGACGCAAGCCGGGGCGGAGGTGTCTGTTCGGTTACAGCGGTGAGGATCAGGGCAAGCCGATGGCGTATCGTCCGGCCGTGGTTATTTTGAAAGAATGACCGGCTGCGCGGTATTGGTTTGGCGCCCGCATCGGATTTCGCGCGTCTCTTGTAACAAAGGAAAAGGGGCGTCGCCGAAATGACACATGGATTTCACTGTGTTGTGCGCCAGCGGGATATACCAGAGCGCAAATGCCGCCAGCCGGCGAGCACCGCTTAATCCCCGAGAAGTAGCATGACCCTGAAGTACAAGCTCATCTGTTTCTGTCTGGCCATCAGCATCCTGCCCCTTGCCGTCACCGGCGTCGTCAGCGTGCGCCAGGCCTCCGGCATCCTTGGCGAACAAGCCTTCGGCGGTCTGGCCGCCGCCAGGGACAGCCGCAAGGAGGCCCTGGAAGCCGCCGCCGCCACCTGGCTGCGCGAGGCCGCCATCATGGCCTCGGTCAAGGAAGTCTACAACGCCGTGGGCATGACCCGCGATTATTTCATGGGCACCAAGCCCGGCCGGCGGGCCCCTGTGGATACCCCTGACTACAAGGACCTCCACGAATACGTGGGGCCGGCCTTCGGTCCGTTCACCAAGGTGCTGGGCTTTGCCGACGCGTTGCTCGTGGCCGACGACGGCCGGGTGCTTTTCGGCGCGGCCCAGGGCAAGGAGGTGGGCGAGGACGTCAAGGAAGGGCCGCTTAAAAACACCAGCCTGGCCGCCGCCTGGCGCGGGGCCATGCAGGGCCGCATCGTGTTCGCAGATTTCACCCCCTATCCGCCCCTTGGCGGCGAGCCCACGGCCTTTGTGGCCGCGCCGGTCAAAAACCACACCGGCACTATGATCGAGGCCGCCGCCATCCTGCGCGTGCCCAAGTCCGAACTGACGCGCATCATGCGCCAGGGCGAGGGCACGGGCGTGACCCGCGATTTCCTGCTGGTCGGCGGCGACGGGGGCCTTCGGGTGGAAGCCGCCGCCTCCGATACCGATGCCGCCGTGCCTTCCGGCGACGCCGTGGCCCGGGCGCTTGCCGGGCAAACCGGCAACCTGACCGACAAGGACGCCTCGGGCCATGAAGCCCTGACCGCGTTCGCGCCGGTCCGCTTCGGCGACGTCACTTTCGCGCTTTTGGCCCGCACCCCGGCCTCGGAGGCCTTTGCCGCCGCCCATGGCCTGCGAAACGTGTCCCTGGCCGTGGCCGGCGTCACGGCCGCCCTGGTGCTGCTGGCCGTCACCGTCTTCCTGCGCCGGGAGATCCTCAAACCCCTGGCCGGCATCCTCACCTACCTGGCCGCCGTGACGCGCGGCGATTTCGCCGCCGGGAAGCCGGCGAAATGCAAGGGCGAGCTGGAAGATCTGCGCTCGGGCCTGCTCCAGATGGTCGACGAGATCAAAAACAAGCTGGGCTTTGCCTCGAGCATCCTCAAGGCCGTCACCATCCCCTGCCTCGTGGTCGATACGGCGGGCAAGGTCACCTTCGTCAACCCGCCGCTTTTGCGCCTTCTCGGCCTGGACGCCGATTACAAGGCCGTGCTCGGCCGGCCGGTGGCCATGATTTTCGGGGCCAACGCCGCCGCCGCCGGCCAGATGACCGCCTGTCTCGACGACAACAACTGCCGGCTGGGCGTGGAATTCCAGCTGGACGACGGCAAGGGGACCACGCGCCATGCGCGCATGGACACCGCGCCGCTCTACGACCTCGACGAGGGACTTATCGGGGCCTTCGCCCTGGTGGTCGACCTGTCCGACGTGAAATCCAAGGAAGCCATGATCGTCTCGCGCAACGAGGTGCTGCGCCGGGTGGCCGGGGAGGCCGAGGACATCGCCCGCCATGTCGCCGCCAACGCCGAGGAGCTTTCCGGACGGGTCGCCGCCGTGACCAACGGGGCCATGTCCCAGACCGCCCAGTTGCAGGAAACCGCCGCCGCCTTCGAAAGCCTCAACCAGGCCCTCGATGACGTGGCCTCCGGCGCCGAGGGCGCGGCCTCGGGCGCCGAGTCGGCCATGGCCGAGGCCAGGGCCGGCCGGGAGGCCGTGGAGCGCACGGCCAGGGCCATCGCCCAGGTCAACGGCATTTCCGATGCCCTGCGCCAGAGCATGGACGCCCTGGGCAATCGGGCCGCCTCCATCGGCGGCATCATCGCCGTCATTTCCGACATCGCCGACCAGACCAACCTGCTCGCCTTAAACGCCGCCATCGAGGCAGCCCGGGCCGGAGAGGCCGGGCGCGGCTTCGCCGTTGTCGCCGACGAGGTGCGCAAACTCGCCGAAAAGACCATGTCCGCCACCAAGGAGGTTTCCTCCTCGGTCCATGCCGTGCTCTCGGCCGTGGACGACAGCGCCGGCAAGGCGGCCTCCGCCACCCAGGCCGTGGCCGAAGCCGACGGACTGGTGTCCCGCTCGGGCGAAACCCTGGCCTTGATCGTCTCGCGCTGCGAGGACGCGGCCCGGGCCGTGCGCGCCATCGCCGCCTCGGCCAAGGCCCAGGCCAGCGCCCACGACGAGATCAACCGGGCCGTGTCCACCATCGGCGAGGTGGCCGAGGAAACGGCCATGGGCATGGACGAGGCGGCCGGCTCCGTCACCGACCTTGCCGGCCAGGCCGGCGAACTCATGCGCTTGATTGAAGATATGCGGGAATAGAGGAGGGGAGAGAAAAGAGTGGAAGAGAATGCGAGAGGGGCAACCCTTTAAAAAGGGTTGTCCCCTCTCGCGCTCTCCCCTTCCTAAATTTTTAATAATATAAATGAGTAACGAGTACTCATTCGTTATCGTCAAAAGTCTTTGGAAGGGGGCTTGGGGGGAAACCTTTCTTCAGAAAGGTTTCCCCCCAACTCTTCCTCCTCTAATAATACCATGTACGGCAGCGGGGGCGGGGCACGGCCTTGGAGGCGGGGCGTTGGCCCTTGTTCCAGAGCAGGAAATCGAGCTGCAACGGGCTCGCTTCCTGGCCGCGCTCCCGCAGTGCCGCCGCGATGCGCTCCACGGCCTGGACCGTGGCCGCCCGCATTTCCACCTCCTGCGGCGAATCCTTTTCCAGCAACTCCCCGACGGCGATGCGCGCCGCGAGTCCGGCCTCGAAGCGCAGGATGCCGTCGAGGCGCAGCACGTGGGGCACCAGGTTGTCCGCGAAGACGGTCAGCTCCCCCAGGTCGTCAAAGCGTCCCGGTCCCTGGCCGTCGAAGGCCACGGCCAGATCCGCCGCCGTGAGCTGGGCCCGCTTGTAAAAGGCCGTGGCTTGCCCCATATACGGCTGCTCGTCCCGGAAAAGTTCCATTTGCGCCAGGATGCGGCACAGGCGTTGGGCGCTGCCCGAGGCCGCCTCGATAAGGCGCGGCGCGCTGCCGCCATACTCCTGCTCCAAAAGCCGCCCCAGATCCTGAAGCGCCCGGGCGAAAAGCCCCATGAGCTCCATGGCCACGGGGTTTGCGCCATCCTGTTGGAACAGCTTTGCCGCCGCGTGCGGCGTCATGGCCAAAAGCGCATCCGCGTGAAGGGGGCCTTTGGCGGTAAAGCGCTCGGTCAGCCGGGTGGCCACGGTGAAGTAGCCCGAGCGCCCCGGCACCTTGCGCAGGTGGGGAAAGTAGCCGGAGCCGAAATTGACGGCGTCGAGGATGAGGAAAAAAAGGGCCGTGTCCGCGCCATGGCCGAGGTAATGGCTTTTCGGATCGTGCCGGGGCGCGGCCAGGGCCGCCAGGTCCAGCCCGGCGGCATAGGCGGGGATCGCCTCGTCGTTTATGGTCACGAAGCGGGCCGTGCGGCAAACCCGGGCCGTTTCGTCGCGGATGCGCCTGAAAAGGGATGCGGACATGGGGGCTCCTGGCTGTTTTTTGACTTATTGTATAAAGTACAATAACAACGGCGACGGGAGGGCGTCAATGCGGAGGCAATGTGGTTTTTGATCGGGGACGGGTGAGTCTGGCCGTGGACTGCGCGGTGTTCGGCTTTGCCGGGGAGGGCTTGCGTGTCTTGGCTGTCAGGCGGGGCGTGCCGCCTTTTGCCGGGAGTTGGGCGCTGCCCGGCGGCTTTGTCGAGGCGGGGGAGACGCTGCTTGCGGCGGCGGGGCGGGAATTGGCGGAGGAAACGGGTGTCGCGGCGGCGCGGTTGATCGAGGTCGGTTGTTTCGACGCCCTGGACAGGGACCCGCGCGGCCGGGTGGTGTCCGTGGCCTTTGCCGGGCTTGTGCGGCGTGAGCATTTGACGCTTCGGGCCACGGCCGACGCCGGGGAGGCCCGCTGGTGGGACCTGTCGGACCGGCCGGCATTGGCCTTCGACCATGAGGCGATCGTGACGGCCGCATTGGAGCATGTGCGCGCGGCCATGTGGGAACGGCCCCTGGCTCTGGAGCTTTTGGGGGAGCGTTTCACCCTGGCCGAGGCCCGGGCCGTGTACGAGGCCGTGGCCGGCGCGCCGTTCGATGTGCGCAATTTCCGCAAGCGGCTTCTGGCCACGGGCCTGGTGCGGCCCCTCGACGCCCGGGAAACCGGGGTGGCCCACCGGGCGGCCCGGTACTATGCCCGAAGCCGGAACGCCGCGTC
Organism: Solidesulfovibrio fructosivorans JJ]; assembly: GCF_000179555.1. NCBI lineage: Bacteria > Pseudomonadati > Thermodesulfobacteriota > Desulfovibrionia > Desulfovibrionales > Desulfovibrionaceae > Solidesulfovibrio > Solidesulfovibrio fructosivorans. The sequence goes on along the minus strand of NZ_AECZ01000036.1, from coordinate 33,766 downwards.
CGGAGGCCGGGCCGGTTAATCCCGCGCGAAAAGCGCCGACAGGCTGAGCCGGATGCGGGGCGCGGCAATGAGCCGGAATCCCGCGTTTGCGGCAAGCTCGAGCGTGCGCTGGAAATCCGCCTTGGCGACATGGAAGCGCGGCTCGGCCAAGAGCAGCTTGCCGCCGGGTTTGAGGATACGATGGAGTTCGGCCAGGAAGGCGGCGATGTCCGGCGTTTCGTGGACCATGTAGAAGGCCAGGGCGAAATCCGCCGGCGTGGTCAGGCCGATGGACGCGGCTTCGCAGCGATGGCTGATGATGCGCGAGGCGAGCCCGGCGCGCTCGGCCCGGCGGCGCAGCATCCCCAGCATCTCTTCCTGGAGATCCACCGCGATCACGCGACCGTTGCGGCCGACCAGCCTGGCCAGGGGAAGCGTGAAAAAGCCCGGGCCGCAGCCGATGTCCACAGCCGTATCGCCTTCCCGGACCAGACCGCGCAACATCGCCTCGGGATGGTGCACCAGCCTGCGCAGGGAACTGGCCAGCCAGCCGGCGTGGCTCGCCGGGCAGATATGGGGGCTTTCCGTTTTTGCCGACGTATTTTCGCTCATGGGATGCTCCGTGTTTTGGGGATCATGATGCCGGGCATGGTTGGTTGGCGCATGCCCCTTTCAGCCGTGTGACAGAAAGGCCAGGCTCCCGGGCGCGGCGCCGAGGACCCGTTCCAGGATATCCTGGGCGGCGTCCTCGCGGGTATCCGCTTCCGGCTTGCCTGTGATCTCGGCCTGGCGGAGACGCAGGCCCTGGGCCATGATCAGAAACGCGGCGGTCGTTTCGGGATCGACCGTGGTGAACAGACCCTCGCGGTTCCCCTGGCCGATCACTTCCGCCAGCAGCGGGACAAGGGCTTTTGCCTCGATGTCGCGAACCTTTTGATGCAGCAGCAGGTTTTCGGGTTTGTGGACATGGCATTGCAGGCTTGTCCGGGTATGGCGCTCTTTTTCGTGGACGCGCCAAAGGTCGCGCAGTTTCTCGAGGGCGTTTCGTCCCGGGTCGGCCAGGATGGGCTCGATCGTTTCGAGAAAAAGGCCGATCCGGCGTTCCGCCAGGGCCTCGAGCAGGGCTTCCTTGGATTTGAAGTGCCAATAGAAGGTGCCTTTGGCGACGCCGACCTTGGCGATGATGTCGCTAACCGAGGTTTCGTCCACACCGCGCTCTTCGAACAGCGCCCGCGCGGCCTCGAGAAAATCCTCGCGCCTGTCTTGCGGCGTTTTGACGGTACGCATGCTATGCCCCGTGACTGGTCTGTTTCAGGAACAGTATTCATTGACCGACCGTCGGTCAATAGGTTTTGAGGCGCTTGAGGCGACAGGGAGGGAACAAACGGCTTGACGGGGTGAAACGAAATCAGTAGGTGAGCATATCAGGATATCTTGATATGCTGAAAAACGTCGAAACACCGCTGCCCTGGTTCAAGGCCCTGGCCGACGAGACCCGGTTGCGCCTGATCCGCATCCTGGGCCGCCATGAGCTGTCCGTGGGCGAGATCGTGGCCGCGCTCGGCATGGGCCAGTCGCGCATTTCGCGCCATCTCGGCATCCTGGTCGGTTGCGGGCTGCTTGCGAGCCGTCGGGACGGGGCCTGGACTTTTTACAGCCTGGCCGGGGGCGGACCGCAAAAGGATTTTTTGACGGCGCTGGCCCCATGGCTGGCCGTGGCCGGGCCCGAGGCCGATCTGGCCGCCGTGGACGCGGTGCTGCGCGAACGCCGCCAGGAGACGCGGCGCTTTTTCAACGCCATCGCCCCGGACTGGGCCCGGCTTCGCCGCGAGGTGCTGGGGCCGGTGGACCCGGCCGCGCTGGTGCGCGAGGTCATGCCCGGGCGCGTGTCCCTGGCCGCCGATCTCGGCTGCGGCCCGGGGGAGATGCTGCCCGTTTTGGCCGAGCGCGCCGCGACCGTCATCGGCGTCGACAGTTCCCCTTCCATGCTCTCCCTGGCCGAGCGCCGCACGGCCGGTTTGCCGGTCGGGATGCGCATGGGCGAACTCGAGCACCTGCCCATGGCCGACGGCGAGGCCGATTTCGCCGTCATCTGCCTGACGCTGCATCACCTGCCCGATCCGGCCGCCGCCCTGGCCGAGGCCCGGCGCGTGCTTGCGCCAAAGGGCCGGCTGGCGGTCATCGACTTCACCCCCCACGGGGACGAGGCCATGCGCCGCCGTTTCGGCGACCGCTGGCTGGGCTTTTCCCGGGAGAAATTCGCCGCCTGGTTTGCCCGGGCCGGCTTCGATTTGGAAGCGTATTCCGAACATCCCGCCAACAAGGGGCTTGTCGTGGCGCGCCTTGTCGCCCGGCCCCTCCAAAACACATCCGCCAAAGGAGACGAACATGAGCGTGAAACCGCTTGATTTGACCCTTCCCTACAAGGTCGCCGACCTGTCCCAGGCCGATTGGGGCCGCAAGGAGATGCAGCTTTCCGAGGGCGAGATGCCCGGCCTTATGGCCGTCATCGAAAAGTACGGCCCGCAGCAGCCCCTGGCCGGCATGCGCATCACCGGCTCGCTGCACATGACCATCCAGACGGCCATGCTGATCAAATGCCTGAAAGCCCTTGGCGCGGACCTGCGCTGGGCCTCGTGCAACATCTACTCGACCCAGGACCATGCCGCCGCCGCCATTGCCGCCGACGGCCTGGCCGCCGTGTTCGCCTGGAAGGGCGAGTCCCTGGAGGACTACTGGTGGTGCACCGAGATGGCGCTCACCTGGCCCGACGGCTCCGGCCCGGACCTCATCGTCGACGACGGCGGCGACGCCACGCTGTTCGTCCACCACGGCTGCAAATGCGCCAAGGACGACAAGGTGTTAAACGCCCCGGCCGTCAACAAGGAGATGGGCATCATCATGGACCGCATCCGGGCCGCCGTGGCCGCCGATGCCGGCCGTTTCGAGCGCCTGGCCAAAAAGATCCGCGGCGTCTCCGAGGAGACCACCACCGGCGTGCACCGGCTCTACCAGATGATGCAGGCCGGCGAGCTGCTTTTCCCGGCCATCAACGTCAACGACTCGGTCACCAAGTCCAAGTTCGACAACCTCTACGGCTGCCGCGAATCCCTGGCCGACGGCATCAAGCGCGCCACCGACGTGATGGTGGCGGGCAAGGTCGTGGTCGTGGCCGGCTACGGCGACGTGGGCAAGGGCTGCGCCCAGTCCATGCGCGGTTTCGGCGCCCGGGTGCTCATCACCGAGATCGATCCCATCTGCGCCCTGCAGGCGGCCATGGAAGGCTATGAAGTCACCACCATGGAAGAGGCCTGCCCCCTGGGCGACATCTTCGTGACGGCCACGGGCTGCTGCGACGTCATCACCGGCGCGCACATGGAAAAGATGAAGGACGGGGCCATCGTGTGCAACATCGGCCACTTCGATTCCGAGATCAGCGTGGCCTATCTGGAAAGCACGCCGACGTGCAAAAAGGATCAGATCAAGCCCCTGGTCGACAAATGGACCATGGCCTCGGGCAACGCCATCCTCATGCTGGCCGAGGGGCGGCTCGTCAACCTCGGCTGCGCCACCGGACATCCGAGCTTCGTCATGTCCAACTCGTTCACCAACCAGGCCCTGGCCCAGATCGAGCTGGCGACCAAGGAGTACAAGACCGGCGTCTACACGCTGCCCAAACTCCTGGACGAGGAAGTGGCGCGGCTGCACCTGGACCGCCTGGGCGCCAAGCTCGAAACCCTCACCAAGCCCCAGGCCGACTATCTCGGCATCAGCGTCACCGGCCCCTTCAAGCCGGAGCATTACCGCTATTAGGGAATGTTGGGGGGAAGGCGCGGGAGGGGAAACCCTTTTAAAAGGGCTGTGGCCCCTCTCGCGCTCTCCCTTTCCCAAAAGTGATCCTTGGGATGGTTTGGGTAGGTAACATTTTATTATTGTGGAAGTTTTTGAGAAGAGCCGGGAGATGCCCTGTCATGCGAAAGGGTGTCTCCCGGCTTCTTTTTGGGGATTGGGGTGAGGGCGTTGTTTTTCAACGCAGGGGATGTCGCTGGCCGGTGTGTGTCGCGGCGATATGCCGGCGGTATTGTGGAAAAATGGATAGCCCTGGCGCGATAGGGATTGTTTTCTCTCGGTTGCGCCTCGCGGTGCCGGACGTTGCGGCCGCTCACTGCGGTTGGAGAGACAGAATTACACACCCCTGTCACGGATTGATATTTTGCACAATGGGTCCATATTTTGCGTTACGACATGAAATGATCGAAGAAATGTTTGCTCCTGTTCTGAAAACGCGATATCCAGGCCGGCAATGCAGAATTTCGATTTCAAGACGGCCTCCGCCATTTATGTCGTCAGCAATTTTTGCATTGCCAGTTTGCTGGCCGTGGCCTTTGCCGACAGCCGGGTCAGGGGGACGCGCCTGTGGATCGCCGGGCTTTTCACGTTGATCTTTTCGACTCCGTTTTTCGCTCTGCGGGATGTCATTCCCCCCGACGTGGCCATTGTCCTCGGCAATGGCCTGTTCGCCCTGGCCTGGGTGCTCTTCCAGGCTTCCTTCGACGCCTTTTACGGCAATCGCCGTCCGCCCTGGCAACGGGGCTTGCCGATTTTTCTGGCGATGGTTCTTGCCGCCGGCCTTCTCGATGCGGTCAAGGTCCGGTCATTGTCGTTGACCACGCTGTACATGCTCCAAAGTCTGGCCATCGCCGGCACCATCGTGGTCAGACGTCGCGAATTCCGGCTGCGGGTGATCGCCATCCTCGCTTCGGGTTATGTCCTGGCCGCCCTGTCGTTTATGGTGCGCGGCCTGGCGGTGTTTTTCGACCCGCTGGCCAACCCCGACCCCTTTGCCCCGAGCATGTCCCAGGACATCGCCATGGTGCTTTCCGTGCCGAGCCTGATCGCCTGCTCCTTCGGCTTTGTCCTTCTGCACCGGGAACGCGTGGAAAACGAGGTCCGCCAGTTGGCCGACATCGATCCCCTGACCGGCCTGCAAAACCGTCGGGGGTTCGAGGCGGCCTTTGCCAAGGAATTGCGGGAGGCCGCCGATGCCGGCAGTTGGACCAGTCTGGCCCTGGTCGATATCGACCATTTCAAGACCGTCAATGACCGCTATGGCCATGCGTTGGGCGACGAGGCGCTGCGCACCCTGGCCCGGATCGTGTCCAGGGAGCTTCGGGGCGGGGATTTGGTGGCCCGCATCGGCGGGGACGAGTTCTGCGTGCTGCTTTCCCGCACGCCGCCGCTTCGCGCCGGGGTTGTGGCCGAGCGCCTGCGCCGGGCCGTGGCTTCCAACGATTGGACCTCGCTCGGGCTGACCCAGCGCCTGACCGTCACCATCGGCCTGTCCAGCCACAAGGGCAGCGAAGCCGACGACGGCGAGGACTTCATGCGTCTGGCCGACATGGCCCTGCTCACCGCCAAGGGCATGGCCCGGGACATGGTCCTGCATGCGGACCAGCTCACCGGCCGCACGGCCGAGGCCCGGCCCTGATTTTCGCTGTCGCAAGAGTCACTCCTTTCACCATTTTCGTGTCATTTAAGGCGGTTGCCTTCCTCGCGACAAGTTTGTATCGCTACACGACGGATTTGTCCGGGACGCCGGGCATCCGTGTCTAATATCCCGTAATCACGGGGCGGAAGAAGTGGCCCGGATCTTGATAAGTATCCTGCAACCGCCCGCGAGGAGCCACCGTGAACATAATCCCGGAAGACATCGCCTACCGTCCCATCGGCATTCTGCGTTCCCCGTTCACCGACATCCAGGGCATGCCCGTGCAGCCCGTGGGAGCCCTGGGCGTGACAGGGCATATCGAGGTGCACCCCGACTTCGCCGAGGGGTTGGCCGACCTGGAAGGGTTCTCCCACGTCTTTCTGCTCTACCACCTGCACCGGGTGCGCGGGTACGACCTGACCGTGCGGCCGTTTCTGGACAACGCCGACCACGGCATCTTCGCCACCCGTTCGCCCAAGCGGCCCAATCCCATCGGCCTGTCCGTGCTGGAGCTGGAGGAGGTTTCGGGCCTGACCGTGCGCCTGCGCAACGTCGACGTCCTCGACGGCACGCCGGTGCTCGACATCAAACCCTACGTGCCGCACTTCGACGTCTGGGAGGCGGGCAAGGTCGGCTGGTTCGCCACCAAGGCCCGCAAGGCCGACGGCTATATTTCCGACGACCGCTTTCGCTGATCGCCCGCAACCGGAAATCTTTCGCGATTTCGGCTTCGTTCCGGTCGGGTTGCCCTGACGCCGGCCGTGGCCTACCGTGGCCCGAAGCCGCGCAAAGGAGAACCCTTTCCGTCATGAAATGCGTCACCGTGGCCGGACCGCCCGCCTCCGGCAAGACGTCCGTATTGCTTAAGACCGCTTCCATCCTGGCCGGCCGGAGCCTTTCCCTCGGGGTGGTCAAGTTCGACTGCTTGGCCAGCCGCGACCGCGAGGCCTATGCCAAGGCAGGGGTGCCGGCCGTGCAGGGCCTGTCCGGTGCGCTCTGCCCGGACCATTTCTACGTGTGCAACGCCGCCGACGCCCACGCCTGGGGCACGCGACAGGGCGTGTCCATCCTGGCCATCGAGAGCGCCGGGCTGTGCAACCGCTGCGCCCCCCACCTCGAAAGCGTTTTGGCCGTGTGCGTGGTCGATGCCCTGTCCGGCATCGACACCCCGGCCAAGATCGGCCCCATGCTGCGTCTGGCCGATGTGGTGGCCATAACCAAGGGCGACGTGGTGTCCCAGGCCGAGCGCGAGGTGTTCGCCTTCCGGGTGCGCCGGGTCAATCCCCGGGCCACGGTCCTTTTCGTCAGCGGCCTGACCGGCCAGGGGGCCGACGCCCTGGCCCACGTCATCGCCGCCGCCCCGGACACCCCGACGCTTGACGGCGCGAGCCTGCGCTTCACCATGCCGGCGGCCGTGTGCTCCTACTGCCTGGGCCAACGCCGCGTGGGCGCGGACCATCAGATGGGCAACGTGCGCAAGATGGATTTCGGCGAGGCGGCGTCATGAGCGGCCGCACCTTCGGGGACATCTGGCGCGAGCTGCCGGCCGGGCGCGATTTTTTCGGCGTCCAGGGCCTGCCTCCCCCCGTCGACGCCATCACGCCGGAAGCCTACTTCGCCGCCCTGACCGAAACCGCCCTGGCCGAGGTCGGGCTGTCCCGCGAGGAGCTGGCCGAACGCTTCGCCCGGTTCGCCGAGGCGCTTGAGCACCTGGACGTCTCCGGCCCCAGGGTCGACTCCCTGGCCATTCGCGGCGGCACGGACAAGCGCGGCCGGCCCGAAGCCCTGGACCTGACGCTCACCCCGGGCGACGTCGTGGCCCTGGTCGGCCCCACCGGAGCCGGCAAAAGTCGCTTTCTGGCCGACGTGGAATGGCTGGCCGACGCTGACACCCCCACCCGACGCCGGGTGCTCTTAAACGGCGCGACGGCCGACGCCACGGCCCGGCTGTCCTTGTCCGGGCGGCTCGTGGCCCAGCTGTCCCAGAACATGCATTTCGTCATGGACCTGGCCGTGGGCGAGTTCCTGACCGCCCACGCCGAAAGCCGCCTGGCCGCCGATGTCCCGGCCGTTGTGGCCGAGGTGGTCGCCCTGGCCAACGACCTCGCCGGCGAACCGCTCAGCGCCGAAACGCCCCTGACCGCGCTTTCCGGCGGCCAGAGCCGGGCGCTCATGATCGCCGACGTGGCCCGCCTTTGCGCCTCGCCCATCGTGCTCGTCGACGAGATCGAAAACGCCGGCATCGACCGCTGCAAGGCCATTTCCCTTTTGACCGGCAGCGGCAAGATCGTGCTCGTGGCCACCCACGATCCGCTGCTCGCGCTTCTCGCCACGCGCCGGCTGGTCTTCGCCGCCGGGGCCGTGGCCGCCGTGATCGAAACCTCGCCGGCCGAGCGCGAAGCCCTGACCGCCCTGGCCGCCATGGACGAAAAGCTCGCCGCCGCCCGCGAGGACCTGCGCCGTGGCCGGCCCGTACGCTTTCCCAAGGAGTGATCGCCGTATGTCCGTTTTGGAGGAAACCTCCCTCGATCTGCCCGTCACCCGTTTTTTGGCCCATCATCCCGCCGGCCGCGACGTCCTGGCCGCCCAGGGCGTGGCCGCTGTGGCCGATGCCGAATTTCTGGCCTCCGCCGCGCCGTTTCTGAGCATGCGCACCTTGCTCGCCCTCCACGGCCTGTCCGGAAAACTTTTTCTCGAGGCCCTGGCCGGCCAGGACCGCACCGCCCCAAGCGGCATGCAGCCGCTTTTCTGCGACGGTTACAACGCCGCCGGGCCGGGCCTGCGCATGTTTTTGAGCCTGCCCTGTCCGCTCAAGGCCCCCATGGGCATCGCGCTTGAAAACCTTAAGGAACGCCTCGGCCCGGACGCCCCCTGGCCGCGCATCTTCATGGACAGCTGCGGCAAGCATACGCTGAACGACTTGGCCAGCTCCCTGACCGATCCGGCCGAGGTCCCGGACCTGATCGTCTCCTCCGGGCTCAACGGCTTTTTGTCCAAAAGCTTTCGCGACCGCTTCACCACCGGCGACCTGTTTGCGCCCCTTCCCCAGGATATGCACCCGGCCCTGGCCGACGCTAAACTGGCCGATCCGCGCGGCATCTGCCGCATCTACGGCGTCAACCCGCTGGTCATCGTGGCCGTGCGCTCGCGCCTCGGCGACCTTCCGGTGCCGCGCTCCTTCGACGACCTGCTGGACCCCGCCTACGTCGGCAGGATCGGCCTGTGCGGTCCGCCGGAAACCGCCGGCGACTCGACCCTGCTCCTAAACATCCGCCTCAAGCACGGTCCCGAGGCCCTGGCCGCCCTGGGCCGGGCCATGATCTGCGACACCCACCCGTCCCAGATCTTCCGCCCCGGCCCCGGGGCCAACCCGCCGCCCATCGGCGTCATGCCCTACTTCTTCGCCAACGCCGCCCCGCGCCAGGACGACGTGGAAATCATCTGGCCCGACGACGGCGGCCTCGTCTCGCCGCTGTTCGTCATGGTCAAACAAACAGCCGCCGAAGCCCTGGCCCCCCTGGTCGACTTTTTTCTCGGCCCGGAAACCGCCGCCATCGCCTCCGGAGCCCTCATTCCCCCGACAAGCCCCGCCGCGTCCTCGCCGCTCCCCGACGGGGCTTCCGTGCGCTTCATCGGCTGGGACGTTCTCGAAGAACACGACCTCGGGCCGCTCATCGCCGCTTCCGGCAAGCTGTTCGCCGAAGCGTATTACGCCAGCCATTAGTTTAGTAGTGATGAGGCGCCTCCGGCGGCCAGGGGAGGCTCTGCCTCCCCTGGACCCCTTCGCCGGGGGGCTTGATGCCCCCCGGTCCCCCCTTTACGCTTTGCCGGGTGGGACGACGGCAGGTTGACGGCGAGGCGGTTTGATCTTGCCGCCGCAATCGGCCCGGCGACACGAGGCGCTTTGCGCCTCGACGCCGGACACGATTGCGGCGGCAACCACGCCAGCGGCGAAACGCCGCATTTAAAAGCAAGAGTTTTCTTTAAAAGTTCGCCCCGAAGGGGCGACGGCGTGGGGGTCCGGAATTTTTCCTGACGCGCCTGCCGCGTAGCGGCGGCATCGTCAGGAAAAATTCCGGACCCTCCCCAGGCATCCGCCTGAGCGTCTGGCCAACCTCGCCTCCACCCGGCAGAGCGAGTAGGGGGGCGCGGGGGGCATCAAGCCCCCCGCCGGGGTGTGGGGCAGCGCCCCACCCTCCTCCCGTCTACCCTCCTCCCGCCAGTAGATCGACGTAGGCCTTGGCCACGAGTTGTTCCTGGCTGATGCCGAGTTGTACGAGCAGGGCCTTTGCGGTCGCTTCGCCGGCTGTGGCGGATTCCGTTGGTTCGAGGACGACTTCCAGTTCCAGGAAATCGCCGAGTCCTTCCACTGCGTCCAGGTGCAGGCGTGTGCGTCCGATGAGAAAGAGGGTGCGTTTTTTGCGCACGCGTCCGGCCTGTCCGTAGGCCGCGGTCAGGGTTTGGCGCAGGGTGTCGGGTGCGTGGGTCGGTGAGATGGTGTATTCGGACGTCTTGGGGCCCTGGCTGTCCGGGCGTTGGTAGAAGATCAGCTCACCGGTTCCGTCCGGAAAGGCGCGCAGTTTGAGCCGGCCGTTTGGGCAGGGAAAAAACGTATCGTCCTGGAGAAGTTCCGTCGGCCCGGCATCCGCCAGTTTTGCCGCCAGGGACAGCATGGCGTCGACGCTGTCGATCTTGGCCTTGATCTCCACGTTTCGGGGCATGGGCGCTCCTTGGTATTTTGGGGAATGGCGGCAATGCCGGGGCGTTGTCTAGCATGATCGCCTGGGACGCTGAAAGTCGGGCGGAGCGGTGGGATGAGTTTTTGCCAGATTATATTGACAATGAAATTCATTATCATTAAATAGGGAGCCCACAGGGACGGCCGCGGACAAAGGTTGTCGTCTGAAACGCGAAGCCCGCATGGAGCACGATATGGGAAAAGCGCTTGTGGTGTACGGGTCCACGACCGGCAATACCGAGACGGTGGCCCAGGTGGTGGCCAAGACGCTGGAAGGCGAGGGCATGGAAGTGGTCCTGAAAGATGTTGCCGGCGTCAAGCCGGGAGGTTTGGCCGACGGCTATGACCTCGTGCTTTTTGGTTGTTCCACCTGGGGCGATGACGAGATCGAGCTGCAGGAGGATTTCATTCCCTTGTACGACGGGCTGGATGCGGCCGGGCTTTCCGGCAAGAAGGTGGCGGTCTTTGGTTGCGGCGATTCGAGCTACACGCATTTTTGCGGCGCCGTGGACGCCATCATGGAGAAGGCTTCGGAGCTTGGGGCCAAGGTGGTCGATTTGCCGCTCAAGATCGACGGGACCCCTGACGAGGCCGAGGCCCGGACGTGGGCGAAGAACGTCTTGTAGGCGTTTTGGCGCTACGACCCCGGCGGGAGACGGGGCGCAGGAGACGGAGAGCATACGGGAGCAATCGGCGGCTGCCCGGCGGCCGTATCGGAGGATAGGTTTATGGCATGTGTGAACGGAAAATGCCGCTTGGCGAGCAGTGTGCGCGAACTGCGCGAGGCGGGCATGGATGCGTTGCGCGATGGCGACGTGGTCGGGGCCGAGGCGCTGTTGCGGCGTTCGGTGGCCATGTCCGAGGCCGGCGGCGGCGTATCGACGGCCACGGCGCATTCGGTCTACAGGCTGGGCATGGCCCTGCACGCGGCCGGACGTCAGGACGAAGCGGCCGAGCAGTTCGAGAAGGCGCTCTGGCTGGTCCGGGAGCGGGCCGGATGCGGCAGCAAGCTGTACCGGAAGATCCTCGGGCAGTTCGCCGAGGTCATGCCTTCGCGGGCGCCGCTTTGCGAATGCGATGCCGCGTAAAAGACAATCCGCTTGTCGGCTGTGCCCCATCGTCCGCGAGAAGACGGTGGGGTTTTTTTTTGTCCATTCCCCTCCCTCAAGCCATGGTCGCAGCGCCACGGCCTGGGATTGTTTTATCTTGGCAATAGTAAGTCGCCCTAGAGTATGGCGGCAAATGAAGCAAACACTGCATCCAAAATATGCTTCCGTCCTGGAAAAGATCACCCGGGTGGGACACCCCGATCTGGAGCCCATTGCCCGTTGTTTTGGGTTGTTGAGCGCGACGGCGGCCATCAACGGGGCATGCGATCGAGGGCTGGGGCCATGGGGTTTTCGGAGGGGCGGTTCGTCCTGCTTTTGCCGCTGCACGAGGAGCGGGAAGGGCTTTTCCCGCATGAACTGGCCCGGCGGGCCGGAGTGACGCGGGCAACCATCACCGGGGTGCTCGACAACCTCGAACGCGACGGTATCGTGACGCGGCGGGCCTGTTCGTCGGACAGGTGGAAGCTACGGGTCTGTCTTCCCGAAACGGGTCGCGATATGGCCGCGCGGCTGTACCGGTCGCATACGGACTGGGTCGCGTCTCTTTTTTCCGATGTCACCGCCGAAGAGGCCCGCGTGTTGGATGGGCTGTTCGAACGGCTCTCCCGTCGCCTGGAAGCGGATGCCAAAAGGGAGGAAATGTGACGCACATTCTTGTCTTGACGAGCAGCTCTCGCAAGAAGGGAAATTCCAATCTGCTGGCGGCGGAGGTGGTGGCGGGAGCGCGGAAGACGGGGCATGAGGTGACGGTCCTGGATCTGGCCCGGATGACGATCCACGGCTACCGGGATTGCGGCGCCTGCGAGGGGCCTTCCTCTGCCGGCTGCGCCATCAAGGACGATATGGCCACGGTGTATCCGGCGCTTTTGGCCGCGGACGGCGTCATTCTCGTCTCGCCCATCTCCTGGTGCAACCTAAGCGGCCAGATGAAACAGTGTTTGGACCGCTGGAAGGGCATTACTCCCGACAGGGAGCATAATCCGCTTCGGGGCAAGAAGATCGGCGCGGTTTTCAGCTATGGGGATACCGATGTGCTGACGTCGGGTTGCGCCAATGCCATCAAGTCGCTTTAAGATATGTGCGCCTACGCCGGGGCCGACTGGCTTGGGGCCGTGTACGGCACGGCTTTTCGGGCGGGGGATGTTCGGAACGATCCGGCGCTGCTGCAAAGGGCGGCCCGTTACGGCGCTTCTCTTTGAAAAAAATGGGGGAGAGGGGAGCGGCTGAGGCTCCCCTTCCGCGTTTCGACTCTTTTCCTAAAAAAACTGCATCTTGGTTTCCTTGAGGTATTTCTCCTCGAGGACGCGGCAGATGCGTTTGATGATGTTGCGCCGGATTTCCAGATCGATGGGCAGGTTGGGGTCCTGGTGGGCTTCGTTGATGCGCGCGCCGACCACGAATTCGATGGAATCGCTGTCGAGCAGGATGTCGTAGAGCGCGGTGGCCGGATTTTTCTCGCGGGGCGGCTCGTCGCTTTCCAGAAGCTGGGCCACGCGGGTGAGCGTCAGGATGCCCTCGGTGACGAGGTCCACCCCTTCCATGTCCGCCGCCGGGGGGATGTCGCCGCCGCCCGCGCCCATGAGGTTGTCGCGGATGGCGCGGCCCAGTTCCCGGCCCACGATGTTGGCCGTGGTGCCGCCGCAGATGATTTTGCGGCCGTCGAAATCGGCCAGGGTTTCGGCGAATTCCTTGTCGCGGCCGGCGGCGTAGGGCGGCCCGGTCAGCACGATGGCCCGGCGCGGGCGGCGCAGGTAGATCACCGCCGCCGTCATGTCGTCGTAGGCCCGTTGGAAGGGCTCCTGGCGCAGGGCCATGCCCAGGATTTTCTGGGAGAGCGCCCGGGCCGAGATGTTGGGGTCGGCCGCCACCTGTTCCAGGGCGTAGTCCCGGCAGCCCTTGATGCGCCAGCCCAGGCGCAGCCGCTCGGAGCCGAGCCCGGCCTGGGTGATGCCGTCGGAGGTGCATATGAGCCGGTCCCCGGGGCGCAGCTTGACGTCGTAGACCCGGATCACCCGCTCGTTGTAGCGCGGGGTGGAAACATCCTCGAATTCCAGGTTCACCACCGCGCCGTCGCGCACCAGGGTCACCGGCGGGTTGTCCATCTCGATCACCCGCGCCCCGCCGGTCGATTGGATGTCGATCACGGTGAAGGTGGCGTAGCTGATCTTGCGCACCTGGCACACGGGCAGCGCGTCCATGATGACCTCGGCCGCGCGCACGATGTCCATGTCGCTGGCCGTGTACTTGAGCGCCATTGTGGCCGTCATGAGCGACAGGATGGAGGCCTTGACCCCATGGCCCAGGCCGTCGGAGAGCACGGCGATGATGCGGCCCTCGTCGGCCAGGCGCAGGGTCTTGAAGGCGTCGCCGCAGATGTCCTCGCCGTAGCGGTTGCGCTGGGCCGCTTCCACCTCGACGAATACGTCGTCCGACATTAGCGCCGCCCCCGCAGGTCTTTTTCGGAGATGGGCTTGGCGGCGCTGGAAAAGCCTTCCGAAAGGGAACGCAGCAGGATTTCCGTGTCGGCCATGTTCTCGCCCAGGCGGCAGGCGATCTCCTGCACGGTCTCGAGGTTCTTGCGGATGATCTCCCGGGCCCGCTGGGCGATTTCCTCGCGGCGCAGTTCCGAACCCGTGACGTCGAAGATCACGCCGCCGATGACGCTGCGCGGCTCGATGGTGAAGATGGTGACGCTAAAGACCCGGTCGTCCTGGCGCAGCGCGTCGCGGTGGATGTCGGTTTCGGATTCGAGCGCCCGGCGGAACAGCCCGATGAAGGGCACGATCTTTTCCAGGGCCGCCCCTTCCATGCCCGGACTCGCCTCATAGGCCGTGAGCGTCTCCTCGCCGAAAAGCCGGGCGAAATGCTCGTTGCATTCGATGATGTGGAGCCTGGTGTCGGCGATGACCACCCCGGCCGGGATGCAGCGCAAAAGCGCGTTGGCCTTGCGGGTGGCGCGCTTGCGCAGGAAATGGACGCACATCGACGGCTCGGCCAGCCCTTCCAGCATGGCCCTGGCCAGTCCCCGGCAGGTCTCGTGGCCGCAGCCGCCGCAGTTGATTTCGTCCTCGGGCGTGAATTTGCCGATCAGCCGCAGCACCCGCACGTACTGGTCCTCGCTGTAGACGGGCAGGTCCACGGGCGCGGGGTTTTTGCGCTCGTTTATGGGCACGGCCGGGGTGCGCACCGGCTCGTCGGGAGCGGGCTTGACCGCGCGGGTGAAGACGTCGAGCTGGTCGAGCAGGCGCGGCCGGCGGCTCGAGATGCACGGTCCGCGCACGCAGCCGCCCACGCAGGCGAGCATCTCCACGAAGACCGGCTGGGGCAGCACGTGGTTTTGGATGCCTTCCAAGGCCTCCTGGATGGTCTGGATGCCGGAGAGGGTGGTGAAACAGACGTTCTTGTTGCCGGTATAGGCCTTGACCGTGTCGGTCATGCCGCCTTCGATGGGGTAGAGCGCTCCCTCCTTGGCCGCATGGGGTATGAAGACGTCGGCCGGTCCGGGGACGAGGTTCGCGGGGTTGATGTTTTCCTGGCGCAGCATGGCCCGCAGGTCGGTGAAGGTCATGGCCGCGTCGAGCAGTCCCGGGTGGTTGTCGGCTTCGGTTTTCTTGGCCACGCACGGGCCGAAAAAAACCACGCCGATGTGTTGGCCGTAGGCCCGGCGCAGCATGCGACAGTGGGACAGAAGCGGCGAGAGCAGCGGGGTGAGGTTGGGCACGAGCTCGGGCATGTAGCCCCGGATGAAATCCACCGAGGCCGGACAGGCCGTGGAGAGCATGAGCCGGGGCGCGCCCTGGGACAGGGCCTTGGCCACGCCGGCCGAGACCTCCTGGGCGCCGAGCGCCGTTTCCGACACGCCGGAAAAGCCCAGTTTGCGCAGGGCGGCGATGAGGGCCTGGGGCGAGACGTCGGGAAATTCCGCCACCCAGGACGGGGCCAGGGAGACGTAGGCCGGCCGCTGGGACCGCAACAGCTTGAAGACCGCGAAAAGGTCGCTGCGCACCTGCTTGGCGTGGGCCGGACAGGCGGCCACGCACTGGCCGCAGGCGATGCACAGTTCCGGCACCACAGTGGCCCGGCCGTTTTCCACCTGGATGGCTTTTACCGGGCAATGCCGCAGGCAACGGTAGCAGTCCTGGCATTCGGTTTCAATGGTATAGATGGGATAGTGCTTGAGCATGCCATCTCCCTTGGTTCCGACATGGAACGCTGCAAGGGATATTGTCGGCTTCATGAGCTGCGAAGGCAAGGAGAAAGGGGGAAACGGTCGGGCATCAGGGAACCCTTACGCGGAAAGGTGGCGACTTAATAGTTCCATCAGGCGTTCGCCGTTGATTTCGCCGTAAAGCTGTCCGTCGATGCGGATGTTGGGGCCTGTCGTGCACTGGTCCTCGCACCGGCTGCCGGTGAGGACCACGCTCTCGGAAAGCCCATGGTCCGCAAGGTACTGCTCGATCATCAGCAGATGCTTCTTGTTGCCTCGGGCGAAACACGAACTGCCCATGCAAATGACGATTTCATGTTTCATGGCAGCGGGCCTCACGTTGACACTTTTTTCACAAGTTACCCGCCATCGACACGCCTCGCAAGCCCAAAATAGTCCGATTGATGCAAAAATGCAGCCGGCGGTCCCCATGCGCCGGTAACGCCGCGATCCGGCTCCCGAAACGCCCTGTTGTCGAAAAAAAATAAGGATGAGGGGCGCGGGCGCAAGAGGGACATGCCCGGAAACGGAATCGGCGTTGGCGCGGGGGCGGCGACGCCGTCTCCTTTGGCGGGGCCGGCGTGACACCGGCGACCAAAGGATAGCCGGGAAGGCTTCGCGACGCAACCGCCCGCGCGGACGTGTTATTGCGCCGGGGGCGCGTCGAGTTCGGCCAGGGACCGGGCCAGGCTGGAAAGGCCCGAGGACCGGGCCAGGATCAGCGGTTTGAGGCAGCCCCGGCAGGCCTGCTTGACCAGGGAACAGGCCTCGTGGCTCACGCAGTCCACCGGGCACACCACCGCGTCGGCCGAGCCAAGCAGTTCCCAGAGGCGGTGGGCCGACTGTTCCCGGCCGCCGTCGTGGTGCATCAGCTCGCAGCCGAATTTGGAGGCCAGCAATTTGTAGTGGGCCACAAGCGAGCAGCGCCCGCCCACGTAGAGCACCCGCTTGCCGGCCAGTCCCGGGTGGGTTTGCGCGGCCGGACAGGGGCAGTCCCCGCCGCAGACCCCTTCGGGCAGCCCTTGTTCCCGGCAGGGGCAGACATGCCCTTCTTGCAGGGCCTCGATATCGTCCTGGTGGTGCTCGGCATGGGCGGCATGGGCCGCGGCCGCGTCGCCGAGGGCCGCGAAAAGCGATGCCTCCAGGGCCGTCACTTCGCTGTTCCGGTCGTCCAGGTCGCGCCGCGCCGTGGTCAGCTCGGCGTGCATCTTTTCCAGGGCCAAGGCTTGCCGGCCGGCCTCGGCTTCGGTCGCCTCCAGCTGCTTGGTCGTTTCCGCCAGCTGGCGGCTCAGGATGTCGCGGTCGCGGCGCACGGCGGCCACGGCCGAGTTTTCGATGGCGGCCTTGAGCGAGATGCGTTCGCGTTCCGCCGCATGTCGTTGCCGCCGCTGCTCGGCCAGCTCCTCCATGGCCTCCCGGCAGCGGTTCTTCCAGACGCCGACGGCTTGGCGCAGGACGCTTTTTTGATCCTCCAGGGCGGCGGCGGCTTCGGAGAGCTTCTCCTCGAGCCAGGCCAGGCGCGACAGGTCGGCCCGGTTGGCCGCGCCGACCCGGTGGGAAAGCATGTGCACTTCGCCGTAGACTTCGCGCATGAGCCATTGTGGCACGTTCGGATGGGACATGATCGCCCAGAAGGGGCCGGGCACGTCGCCGGCGTCGGCCCGTTCCCGCCACATGCGTCGCAGTTTTTCCGGGTCGTCGACGCGCAGGAAGGCGCGCAGGTCCTTGCGGTATTTCTTGTCCAGAAAGCGTTGCAGATACTTGGCCGGCGCGCCTCCGGCCACCTTGGCCTGGCCCACCAGGAAGCCGTGGGCGTCGTAGTCCGAAGCCTCGTCGGGCACGGCGTCACCGCATTTGCGGCAGATCCGGCGCAGTTCGGAAATGGTCAGGCAGGTGCCCACGATGGGGCAGGCGAATTCGGCGTTTTCGTGCAGGGTCTTGCGCTGCATGGCTCCTCCCCGGCCCCGGGCGGGACCGTATGGAACGGATCTACACGAAAATGAAAATCATTGTCAATTAGAATGCGTTTTAAGAAGGAAGCATGCGAGAGGGGAAACCCTTTAGAAAGGGTTCTCCCCTCTCGCGCTCTCCCCTTCCTAAATTTTATAATAGAAGGGATGCGACAACCATACCCGGTGCGATTATTGAAGTCTTTGGAAGGGGGGCCTGGGGGGAAACTTTTCGTAAGACAAAGTTTCCCCCCGGCTCTCCACACACCCCTGAAAAGCAGGCGCGTCCAGAGGCGGGGCGGCGACACGAGGTAAAGAATGTCCGAGAGCGCGTAGAAGGCGATGGTGGCGGCCAGTCCGGCCAGCGTCCAGCCGGTGACGCGAACCGGACGTGGCGGCGGTCATGGGCCGTGGTTAAATCTTACCGGCCCGGCGGTCGTAGATGATCATATAGACTTGGTCGATCTGGACGTAGAGGTCGGGCAGGACCCAGATGGTCTGGATCATGGTGGTGTCGGTCGGCTCGCCGAGCAGGGCCGTGGTTTTCTTGACGAGGTCCTTGACCGTGAGCAGGTCGTGGACGAGCACCACCAGGGAGAAACGGCCGGTTTTCTTGTCGCAGCCGTAATAGATGCGATTGAGGGGAATGCCCTGGAACTGGGGCTTTTCGTCCTTGTCGTAGTGCAGGATGAAGGGGCTTTTGGCCACCACATCGGGGTCGTAGGCCAGGCCGAACATCTGGAGCTGGCGGTTCCAGACGGGCCGGGCGCGCTCCACGGCGAAAGAGGGGCCGGAGAAAAGGGTCTGGCAACTTTCGCCGTAGCGATGTTTTCCGAAGCCTTGACGGATATCCATGGCATGGACGGCGACTGCGGTGGCGCAAACGAAGACAAAGGCGAGCAAAAGACGTTTCATGAAAACCTCGCAGACGTTGCTACTTCTTATGATGGCGTCGTCTGTTTAGGCGCTGGAGCCGTCGTTGTAAAGGGCGGCCAGGGCGGCGCGGCAGGCGGGCAGGGCCTGCCGGAGGGGGCGGCCGAAAAGAAAGGGCAGGACCTCGGGCGGGACGCCGGCGCGTTCGGGCACGAGGTCGCGCAGGGCGGCGTCGAGACGGTCGGCCCGGATGACGGCCTCGCGGGCGTCGCGGTCCCCGGCCAGGGCTTGCCGGCACCGTCGCGCCAGGTCGAGCAGCCCGGTTTCGGCTTCGTGGTGGGCGCACAACTCGGCCAGGGGACTTTGCGCTCCCAGGATGTCGCGCCGGGTGAGCAGTTCCGTCCGGTACATGGCGGCCAGAGCCCGCGGGGCTTCGCAGAAGAGGACGCGGCACTGGGCCGGGCGGCGTTCGTGGATGGCGCAGGCTCCGGGCGGGCCGGCCAGGTAGAACCGGCAGGTCCGGCCGCCCGGAACCGGGCGGATCTTGACCAGTTCCACCGGGGAGGGGCCGATCGTGCCGGCCACGTTGTCCGTGACGTATTCCCCGCGGCGCAGGGTCATGAGGTCGGCAAGGGCAAGGACGCCGTCCCCGAGAAGGGGCAGGTCCCGGACATGCAGGGCCGGGCCGCCGTCGCGGCAGCAGGCCCCGCAGCGGCGGCAGGAAGGGGCGGCGTCGGGCATGGCGACGTGCATGGGGGAATTTTGGGCCGTTGGCAAGGGGGGCGAGAGGCCGGCCGGGGACAAAAGGACTTTGCAACGACCGGGGCAAAATGCTATGGGTCCTGGATGCGCGCGGAACCGGCCAAAGGCCGTTTTCCCGTTGACATAAGGCTTTAGTCATCTTAGGACGTGAGCGATTGTGCATTCGTTCACGTTTTTTCAAGACCTCCCGCGTGAATAACGCCCCGCCCGCCGGCGAGCAGGGTCGGTCGGGGGGGAGGCGCCGAAAGGCGGCGGACGTCGCCCGGGGCGCGTGTTTAACTGGTTAAGGCGGTAACTCTTCAACCCCACTGGAGGAAGCAAATGGCGAAACACCAAACCCCCATGTTGGACCAGCTCGAAACCGGGCCGTGGCCCAGCTTCGTGTCCGACATCAAACAGGAAGCCGCGCACCGGGCCGCCAATCCCAAGGGGCTGGACTACCAGATCCCGGTCGATTGCGCCGACGACCTGCTCGGCGTGCTGGAACTCTCCTTTAAGGATAAGGAGACGCATTGGAAGCACGGCGGCATCGTGGGCGTTTTCGGCTATGGCGGCGGCGTTATCGGCCGCTACTGTGACCAGCCCGAGATGTTCCCCGGCGTGGCCCATTTTCATACGGTTCGTGTGGCCCAGCCCTCCGGCAAGTACTACACCACCGAGTATCTCCGCCAGATCATGGACATCTGGGATCTGCGCGGCTCGGGCCTGACCAACATGCACGGTTCCACCGGCGACATCGTGCTGCTCGGCACCACCACCCCGCAGCTCGAGGAAATTTTCCACGACCTGACCCACAATCTGAATACGGACCTTGGCGGCTCGGGCTCCAACCTGCGCACCCCGGCCGATTGCCTGGGCCAGTCCCGCTGCGAATTCGCTTGCTACGACACCCAGGACGTGTGCCACACCCTGACCAACGACTATCAGGACGAGCTGCACCGCCCGGCCTTCCCCTACAAGTTCAAGTTCAAGTTCGACGGCTGTCCGAACGGCTGCGTGGCCTCCATCGCCCGCTCCGACTTCTCGGTCATCGGCACCTGGAAGGACGATATCCAGATCGACCAGGACCGCGTGAAAGCCTATGTCGGCGGCGAGTTCAAGCCGGGCGGCGGCTCCCACGCCGGCCGTGACTGGGGCGCCTTCGACGTCGTCAAGGAAGTCGTGGACCGCTGCCCCACCGGCTGCATGAGCTACGACGGCGCCAAGCTGTCCATCGACAACAGCAACTGCACCCGCTGCATGCACTGCATCAACACCATGCCGGCCGCCCTTAAGATCGGCAAGGAAACCGGCGCGTCCATCCTGGTCGGCGCCAAGGCCCCGATTCTCGACGGCGCGCAGATGTCCTCCCTGCTCGTGCCCTTCGTCGTGGTGGAAAACCCCTACGACGAGGTCAAGGAAATCATCGAGAACATCTGGGACTGGTGGATGGAAGAAGGCAAGAACCGCGAGCGCGTGGGCGAGACCATCAAACGTCTCTCCTTCCAGAAGCTGCTCGAGGTCACCAACACCAAGGCTATCCCGCAGCATGTGGAATCCCCCCGTGCCAACCCCTACATCTTCTTCAAGGAAGATGAGGTGCCCGGCGGCTTTGCCCACGACGAAAAGGCCTATCGCCAGAGACACATGAGATAAGTGGGAGGACACTGACATGGCATTCATCTCTTCCGGATACAATCCCGACAAACCCATGGAAGGCCGCATCACGGATATCGGCCCTCGGCATTACGAGGAGTTCTATCCGGCGGTCATCAAGAAGAATAAAGGCCAGTGGGACTACCACGAGATCGTCAAGCCCGGCGTGCTCAAGCACGCCGCGCTCTCCGGCGACGTGGTCTACACCGTGCGTGTCGGCGGCGCCCGCCTCATGAGCGTCACCCACGTCCGTGAGATCTGCGAGATCGCCGACAAGCACTGCGGCGGCCACCTGCGCTTTACCACGCGTAACAACGTGGAGTTCATGGTCGAGACCGAAGAGGCCTTGAACGGCCTCATCGCCGACCTCGAGTCCCGCAAGTTCGCCGGCGGCAGCTACAAGTTCCCCATCGGCGGCACCGGCGCCTGCGTGTCCAACATCGTCCACACCCAGGGCTATGTGCACTGCCACACCCCGGCCACCGACGCCTCCGGCCCGGTCAAGGCCGTCATGGACGAAATGTTCGAGTACTTCCAGTCCATGACCCTGCCGGCCATGGTCCGCATCTCCCTGGCCTGCTGCCTGAACATGTGCGGCGCCGTGCACTGCTCCGACATCGGCATCGTCGGCATCCACCGCAAGCCGCCGATCGTCGAACACGACCGCCTGGACAACATCTGCGAAATCCCGCTGGCCATCTCCGCCTGCCCCACCGGCGCCATCAAGCCGACCAAGGTCGAGATCGACGGCAAGAAGGTCAACTCCGTCGCGGTCAACGCCTCGCGCTGCATGTACTGCGGCAACTGCTACACCATGTGCCCGGCCATGCCGCTCGCTTCCGGCGAGGGTGACGGCATCGTGCTCATGGTCGGCGGCAAGGTGTCCAACCGCATCTCCATGCCGAAGTTCTCCAAGGTCGTTGTGGCCTACATCCCCAACGAGCCGCCGCGTTGGCCGACGCTGACCAAGATGATCAAGCACATCGTCGAGGTCTACGCGAAAGACGCCAACAAGTACGAGCGCCTGGGCGAATGGGCCGAGCGCATCGGCTGGGAGAAGTTCTTCGAGCTGTGCGACCTCGAGTTCTCGCATCACTGCATCGACGACTTCCGCGATCCGGCCTACTACACGTGGCGCCAGAGTACGCAGTTCAAGTTCACGAAGCACATCGAGGCCTAAGCATCAACCAATCCTGGCGGGGAGGGACTCCTCCCCGCCAGGATCAAACAAAGAGGGAACGGTATGGCTTCCGAGAAAGAGCAGGTGCTCGAGTTCCTCACGGGCAAAACGGGTAAGAGCAAGTTCTACTTCAACGATTTCTGCAAGATTTTCCCGGACAAAAAGCCCCGCGAAGTCAAAAAGGTCCTCACCGAACTGGTCAACGAAGGCAAGGTCATCTTCTGGTCCAGCGGCTCCACCTCCATGTACGGCCTGGCCGGCGTGGGCAAGCAGCAGGCCGAGGAAGACTAGTTCGCGAGGCGTCCGGCGTATGCCTGGCCACGCGCCCGCCGCGTCGCTATGCGCCTGAGGCCGCGGCCGCCACGGCGGCGATCGCCCCGTGGAACACGTAAACCAGCCGCGCCGTCAGGCGCGAACGACGATGCGCGCCGTGAATGATCGCCCGCGTCTTGTCCTGGCCGGGCTGTCCGGGGGCGCAGGCAAGACCATCCTGACTCTTGGTGTTTGCCGGGCTCTGGCCGCCGCCGGGCTGCGCGTCCGTCCGTTCAAAAAGGGTCCGGATTACATCGACGCCGCTTGGCTCGGACTTGCCGCCGGGTGCGACGCCACCAATCTGGACCCTTTCTTATTGCCCGCCGAAAGGCTCCCTTCCCTTTTTCTGGAAAAATCCCAAGACGCCGACATCGCCGTCATCGAAGGCAATCGCGGCCTGTTCGACGGCATGGACGTGGCCGGCTCCTGCTCCACCGCCGCGCTGGCCCGCCAGCTCGACGCCCCGGTCGTCCTGATTCTCGACGCCACCAAGATGACCCGCACCGCCGCCGCCCTGGTCGCGGGCGTGGCCGGCTTCGAACCCGGACTGCGCCTTGCCGGCGTGGTGGCCAACCGTACCGCCGGACCGCGTCACCGGGCCATCGTGCGCGAAAGCATCGAAACCCTGGCCGGGGTGCCGGTGCTGGGACTGCTGCCCAAAATTTCCGACAATCCCATTCCCGAGCGCCACATGGGACTGGTCTCCAACCGCGAGCACGCCGCCGTGGACGCCATCCTGGACGGTCTGGCCGCGCTCGTGCGCGAACATGTGGACCTCGACCGGCTCGTCGCCCTGGCCCAGTCCGCGCCGCCGCTGCCAGACCTGGAGCTTCCCCCGCCGCCCGCGCCGCCCGGCCCGGACGCGCCGGTCATCGGCGTGGTGCGCGATGCGGCCCTGTGGTTCTACTATCCGGAAAATATCGAGGCGCTGACGCGCGCCGGCGCGCGCATCGTCTCCGTCAGCATCCTCGACCCGGCGCCTTGGCCCGACCTCGACGGTCTTTACCTCGGCGGCGGCTTTCCCGAAACCCAGGTCGCGGCCCTGGCCGACAATCGCGTCGTGCGGGAACGGGTGCGCGCCCTTTCCGCTTCGGGACTCCCCATCTACGCCGAGTGCGGCGGGTTCATGTACCTGTGCCAGGGGCTCGAGGTGCGGGGCGTCACCTACCCCATGGCCGGTGTGTATCCCATCACCACCACGCTTTGCGCCAGGCCCCAGGGACTTGGCTACAGCCTGGCCCGGGTGGTGCGGGACAATCCCTTTCACCCCGCCGGAACCCTGCTCCATGGGCACGAATTTCATTACTCCCGTTGCCAGGCGGCCCTCGACTGCTCGCCGCTCCCCGGTCCCGAAGCCTTCACCCTGGCCATGGAGCGGGGCGTGGGCATGTGCGAGGGCCACGACGGCCTGCTGACGGGCAACACCTTCGCCGCCTATACCCACATCCACGCCGAGGGCGCGCCCCACTGGGCGCCGAACTTCGTCGCGGCGGCCAGGCGCTACGCGGCGCGGCGTAGGGGGTAGGGAAGCAGGACGCGACGAGGCGAAGCAGGGGCGCTGCCCCTGCACCCCGCCGGGAGGCCACGGGCCCCCCGGCCCCCCGTCCGGTGTGCTTTGGCCGGGCGGGGGCGGGGATGGTTGGCGCTAAGGCGGAGTGCGGAGAAGATGGCGGCGGAATTTGTCGGGACGGTGCATGTCGCTTCGCGACAAGCTCGTCCCAAGCAAATCCCGCCTCCACCACGCCGGTCGCCCCAAGAGGGCGACATTCGGAGCGTACGATTTTTCTTGAAATGCGGCGCTTCGCCGCTGGCGCGGTTGTTGCCGCAATCGTGTCCGGCTTCGAGGAGCGAAGCTCCTCGTGCCGCCGGGCCGATTGCGGCAACAAGGCACCACCAACCACACCTCCACCCGCCATCCCAAGCCGGTAAAGGGGGGACCGGGGGGCATCAAGCCCCCCGGCGGGGTTCCAGGGGCGGAGCCCCTGGGCGTAGCGAGACAAGGCACACGACCGCCATGGACATCGACAACATCCGCATCATCAAGGAAATCGCCTCGCCCGACGGGGCCATGGCCTACGACGCTCACGACCACGCCTCCATGCCCGTCGAGGGCGACGACACGGGGCTCACGTATGGGGCCTATTTCGAGGCGCTGGAGGCGTTCGTTTCCGGCGAGGGCTTCGCGCCGCTTATGCGGGCGCTGGTCGCCTCGGGCCGGCCGGAAGGGCTGGCGGAGGCGAAAGCGGTGGTGCTTCGGGCCGAGAAGCATGGGGCGCTGTATCATCCGGCTAGTTGCACGGTGCGCTTCGACGGCGACGCGGCCAAGTTCTGCCTCAATGTGGCGGCCTCGGAAATGGGCCGGGGGTGTCTGGAGGTCGAGGCCGGGCTCCTCGAAACCTTACGCGGGCGTTTTACGCCGGAGTTTCTGCCGTGTCCCTATGCCTATGGCAAGGTGGGGGCGCTTGGGCTTTTGCTCGAGGAGTGGTTTGGCGGCTATCACGAGTTTCACCAGGACGGTTCGGGCCGGGTGCGGCTGTGGGATTTCGACGCCGGCGAACGGCTGTTGACGGCTGGGGAGGCGGCGGCGCTGTACGGCGAGGCGGCGCGTATTCTGACCCGGTATTACGATACGGAAACCGGGGCCTCGATCGGTCCGTGGCACCATGGGGCCGGGGATTTCGTGGCCAGGATCGCCGACGGCGCGGTCTCGGCCAGACTGATCACGGTGCGGGGATACGGAGCGTCGCGGCCTTTTACCGAAGCCGGTCCCATGGCCGAGCGTTTGGCCGGGCTTTCCTTTTTCGCCAACATGACGATGCGGGCGCGCTTGGACCGGGTCAACGGCGTGGGGGATCTCGTTTTGGCCGACACGGCCGTGGTGCCGTCCATTGTGGCCGGTTTCGCCACGGCCCTGGGCGAGCGTCCGGACAGCGGCGACGCCGGGCTGGGGCTGCTCGATTTTCTGGGCTCCTTTTCCGCCGAGGAGTTGGCCGGAGCCGGGGCGCAGCTCATGGAGACCTGTCCGCCCGAGGAGCGGGAGCTGCTGGCCGTCGCCTGGCCGGAACACGCCGAAGCTCTGGTCGCGGGGCTGGGCGGGCTGTAGGCGGGGAGGGCTCAGGACGCCTGGGGCGAGGGCGCGGCGGCCAGCTTTTTGGCGGCCGCGGCCAGGACCTTGCGGGCATCGAGCAGTTGCTCGTCGGCTTCCAGGGCCCGCTTGGCCGCGCTTTGGGCCTCCTGCCAGTTGCCGAGCCGCGCGTGGACCAAGGCCAGGGCCTGGTCGAGCAGGGGGTGCGGTCCCTGTTTCGGGCCGGCCTCGTTTAAGATGCGTTCGGCATGCACCCATTCATTGGCCTTGCCGGCGGCGGTCATGAGAAAATCGTAAGCGCGCGGGTTGTCCGGAGCTTCTTCCACGGCCCGCTTGATGTACTCAAAGGACGCCTTGAAGTGGCCGGCGTCAATGAGCTTTGAGGCAATGAGCGGGAAAAGGCCTTTCTCGTCGACATAATCCTCCACAGCCGCCCGGAAATTGCGCTGGGCTTCGAGCAGGTTGCCTTCGCCAAGGAGTTTGCTGCCCTTGATGACGGCATGGTCGATGCGCAGCTTGCGCTCGCGCATGGCGTCGAGGCTTTCGCGATTGATGTCGTCGGCGATTTTTTGGGCCAGGGGGAGCAGGAAGGCGCACAGCTTTTTTTCTTGGCCCTTGGTGTAGGGGATGCCGTGGGGCGCGTATTTCTTGACCCGGGGCAGCTTGCTGATGTTGGCGAAGTTCTCGCGCAAAAGGCCTTCCACAGCGATGCGGTCCGAAGAGGACAGCTTGACGGAAACGAACGCCTTGAGCGCCGTGGCGATGAGTTGGACCGTGCGCAGGTCCTCGTTTTTGGCAAAGGCCGCTTTGGCCCTGGCCAAGTCCTCGCGTATGGATTTTCCGGTTGGCGGCATGCCGCGATCCCTCGGGTTGCGCCGTGCCGGGAGAAGTCCCGGCAGGCCGTGATTTCTTATCCACAATACGGGACTTTGGCCCCGATTAAAAGTCCTCGTGATTCGTTTTGAAAAGCGGGTGCGAGAGGGGAAATCCAATCTTTGAGAGTGCTTTCCCCAAACCGCCTATCTCCACAGTCCGTTATGATGTAACATTCTAAAAGGTAAAAACTTTGGGAAGGGGAGAGCGCGAGAGGGGAGAACCCTTTTTAAAGGGTTTCCCCTCTCGCACCCTTCCCGCTTCATCCATCCTAGTGCGCCTGGCCCCAGGTGTGGCCCGTGCCCCAGTCGACCACAAGCGGCACGGCGAGCTTGATGACGCCGCACATGAGGTCGGACAGCCGCTTTCCGGCCGCATCGGCTGTGTCCATGGGGGTCTCCAGAAGCAGTTCGTCGTGGATTTGCAGCACCATGACCGCGCCGGCCCGCTTGAGGTCCGCGTCCTTGTGGGCGGCCAGCATGGCCATCTTGATGATGTCGGCCGCGCCGCCCTGAACCACGGTGTTGATGGCCTGCCGTCTGGCCTGGGAAGCAAGCTGGGAATTTTTCGATTCGATGTCGGGCAAAAGCCGCCGGCGTCCGGCCAGGGTTGTGACGTAGCCCTGGGTCTTGGCCGACTCCACGATGTTGTCGTAAAAGGCGGAAAGCCCGGAGAGCCGCTCGAAATATTTGGCGATAAAGGCCTTGGCCGCGTCGAGCTTGATGCCGAGGTCGCGGGAGAGCTTTTGCGGCCCCATGCCGTAGAGCAGGCCGAAGTTGATGGTCTTGGCCTGGCGGCGCTCATCCGGGCCTATTTCGGCTTCGGGTTTGTCGAAAAGCAGCGAGGCGGTGCGGGCGTGGATGTCGGCCCCGGCGGCGAAGGCCGAAAGCAGGGCTGGTTCGCCGGAAAGATGGGCCAGCACCCGCAGTTCGATCTGGGAGTAGTCGGCCGCGACCAGCGTCTTGCCCGGACCGGCCACGAAACATTCGCGCATGCGCCGCCCGAGGGGTCCGCGGATGGGGATGTTTTGCAGGTTGGGGTTGGAGCTCGACAGCCGGCCGGTGGCCGTGGCCATGTTGTTGAGGGTGGTGTGGATGCGCCCGTCGGCATCGGCCAGTTTCGGCAACGGGTCGAGATAGGTGGATCGCAGCTTTTCGAGCTTGCGGAATTCCAGGATGCGGTCGACCAGGGGATTGGAGCCGGCCAGACGCTCCAGGGCGTCCTGGGAGGTGGAGGCCGCGCCGCCCGGGGTCTTGCCCTTGGGGGTGAGCCCCATTTCGGTGAAGAGGATCTCGCCGAGCTGCTGGCTGGAGCGGGGGTTGAAGGGGTGTCCCGCCAAGGTGTGCAGCTCCTTTTCCAGGCGGGTCAGATCGGTCGCCACCTCCGCGCCGAAGGCGGCCAGGGACCGCAAATCCACGCCGATGCCGGCCCGCTCCATGTCGAGCAGCACCGGAATGAGCGGCAGCTCCAGCCGTTCGACCAGATCGGTCAGCCCGGCCGTGTCCAGGCGGGCCGTGTAGACCTCGGCCAAGAGCGCGGCCGCCCGGGCGGTGTCGTCGGGAGAAACGGCCGAGGCGTCCACGGTGGGATCGGCGAAAAGGCTGTCGCGAAGGCGCGGGAAGCCGTAGTTGCGCTGCTCGGGATCGAGCAGATAGGCGGCGAGCCCCAGATCGAACCACAGGGAGAGCGGCAGGGCGGCAAAGGCCGCGTCCATGGCCAGCATTTCCTTGACCGAGGGCACGGCCACACGGTCCGCCTTGGCCAGAAGCGGGGCCAGGGCGGCCGGGGCGGCGTCGGTTACGATCTCGTCCGGTCCCAGGGACAGGGTGAAGCCGGCCGCGACCGGGACGAGGGCGACCCGGCGTCCGGCCAGGTCGGGCAGTTCCCCGGCCGGCACGGGTTTCGGCGCGGGATCGGACGCCGGCGTGGCGGCATTCCCCGCCGGCGGATCGTCGAAAAGCGACAGCCGGCGGCTGGCTGCGGTTTCCCGCTTGGATTCCGTCGGCGCCAAGCTGGACAGGCCCGGGATGTCGCGGGCCAGGGTGCGAAATTCATAGGATTCGAGGAAAGCGCGTAATCCTTCGGCGTCCGGCGGCGTCAAGGCGGTATCGGCCAGGGAAACCTCCGGCAACAGGTCGGTGCGCAGGCGCGTCAGTTCCCGGTAGGTGAAGACGTCCTCGATGGCCGGCTCGATCTTTTTGCGCACCGTGGCCTTGAGGTCCGGCAGGTTGTCGCGCACGTCCTCCAGGGTGGGGTGGTCGCGCAGGATGCCAAGCGCGGTCTTGATGCCGATTCCGGGAACGCCCGGGATGTTGTCGCTGGTGTCGCCGACCAGGGCCTGCAAGTCCGGCCAGGAGGCGGGCTCGATGCCGCTCTCGGCGGTGAACTCGGCCTTGGTGGTGAGCTTTTCGGCCTTGCCCGAGGGGTCGTAGAGGACCACGCGCTCGTCCAGGCACTGCTTGAGGTCCTTGTCCGCGCCCACGATGACCACGGGGAGCCGGTCCCGAAACCGGGCGGCCAGGGAGGCGATGCCGTCGTCGGCCTCGGCGTCCTCGGGCACGATGACCCGCGCGCCGAAAAGGCGCAGGCCGTCAAGGAGCGGCTCGACCTGACGGGCCAGGGGTTCGGGCATGGCCTCGCGATTGGCTTTGTAGTCGGTATAAATTTTGCTGCGAAAGGAGGGACCGCGCCCGTCCAGGAAGAAAACCAGATGGCGCGGGTGTTGTTCTTTGACGAGTTTAAACAGCAAGCGAAAAATCATGAACAGGGCGCTGGTCGGAAAACCGTCCGAGCGGGCGATGTCGCGGAAGGCGTGGTAGCCGCGGTAGAAAAACGCGCTGCCGTCGATGAGGAAAACCGGGTCGGCCGTGAAGCCGAGTCGTGTGGCCAGGGACATGGGGCTCCTTTCGCGGCGGCGTTTTCTCCGCCCGCTTTGGCGGTTTTACGGCACGGGGCACTCGGGCGCAACCGGGAGCGGGTATGTCTCGACAAAAGCTTTTTAAGCGGATAGGATAATAGGATTGGAAGGTTGTTTGTCTGTTTGGTTAATGCCTGTTCACAACGCTATACATTCCGGATTAATTGTTTTATCGGGAATTGCCTGATTCTTGGGTAAACACCCGGCATGGAGAAGGACGGAATGACCGCAATGTCCAAGCGAAAACATTTTCTGGCCTTTGTGGCCGGTGTTTTTCTCGTTGTTGCCCTGGCCGCCCCGGCCCTGGCCCAGGACGCCGCCGCGCCCGCCGCGTCGGACCGCGTGGCCAAGCGCTACACCAAAGGGGTGATGGCCCCTGATGCCTCCGCCACCCCCGTTCTCCCGTCGAGCGGCATCGAGCAGAAAATCGAAAAGATTCCGCTGCCCGATTTCGTCAATACGGATCGGACGGATACGGAAGTGGCCAAGCAGATCGCTCCCGGCGCGGCCGGGGTGGCCCCTGAAGGGCAGCCCCTGAGCATGGCGGAGAGCGTCAAGCGCGGCCTCGACGCCAACCCCCAGATGCAGTCGGCGCGCGCGACCTTCAGCGGCGCGGAGGAAAGCCGTCGCCAGGCCCTGGCCAACTTCGCTCCGGTGGGCACGGTCAGCTACACCTTTCAGCGCACCGACGCCGAGAACATCGGCATCGCTAGCCAGTCCCTGCCCGGCAACCAGATCATCAACTCCATGGCCGGCACCTCGCTTTCCACCACGCGCAACACCCATTCGCGGCAGGGCTACTGGCAAAACCTCTACCAGCTCCAGTTGACGGTCACGCAGCCCATCTTCACGGGTTTCAAGCTGCTGAGCAGCTACCAGAAGGCGGCCCTCAACAAAGAGTACAGCAACGCCAACATCGATTATACCGAGCTTTCCCTGATCAAGTCCGTCCAGCAGGCTTTCCTGAGCCTGCTGCAGGCCCGGGCCAACGTGAAGAGCAACAAGGACTCCGTGGCCCGGCTCGAATCCCAGTACAAAGTGGCTCAGGCCTACTATGACGTCGGCCTCAAGCCGCGCCTCGACGTCCTGCAGGCGGAATCCGATCTGGCGGCGGCGGAGCAGACCCTGCTTTCCTCCCAGAACACGGTGCTGGTGCAAACCGCCCAGCTCAATTCCCTGCTCAATCTGCCGCTCAACCAGCAGACGAATTACGTGGGCGAGCTGACCTACCTGCCGTTTACGATGAGCATCGAGGACTGCCTGAATACGGCCTACAAACAGCGTCCGGACCTGTATATGGGCGTCAAGTCGGTGCAGATGGCCGAAAAGGACGTCAAGATCGCGGCCGCCCCGCTGTATCCGCAGATTCAGGCCCAGTACACCTATACCAAGCAGGGCAACTCCGCCGACCTGTCGCTTCAGGACATGTCCGGCGCCACCACCCCCGAGTCTTCGGCCGTCGGCGTCTCGGCCACCTTGCAGGCCTGGGACTGGGGTTCCACCTTCTTCGGCATGCAGTCGGCCCGCGAGACGGTCAAGAAGCTCCAGGCCGATCTGGCCAAGCTGCGCCTGGACGTCGGCTACCAGGTCAAGACCTTCTACCTCAATATCCAGGACGCGGCCAAGCGCATCTCCGTGGCCCGCACGGCCGTGGAGGCGTCCAAGGAAGGGTTCCGCATGGCCATTGCCCGGTACCAGGCCCAGGTGGGCACGAGCGTGGACGTGCTGACGGCCCAGTCCTCGCTGACCACGGCGGAAACCAACCTGACCCAGGCCCTGACCGACTATCAGAGCGCCCTGGCCGACATCTACGTGGCCATGGGCGTGCGCAACCTGAACCTTGGGGGCGACTAGTCAGAGCCGCGGACGACGACACGACATGGAAAAGGGCGGAAGGCGCAAGCCTCCCGCCCTTTTTTTGCGTGGCGTCGCGATGCCGGTCCGGCCGGCGGCGATCAGTCCTTGCGGCGCTTGTCGATGGCCCGGCGGGTGAGCACGGCGAAAAAGCCGCCCACGAGGCCAAGAATGAGCCCTCGGCGGATATCCATGAAAAAAAGGCCGCCGATGACGCCGATCGACCCGCCGATGATGAGCCCCCGCTTGAGGGCGTCCATGAAATCCTGGCGTCTGCTCCCGCTCATGCCTTGTTCCCTTCGGGCTCGAGGGACTCGACGCCGCCCATATAGGGCACGAGCGCCCGCGGCACCGTCACCGAGCCGTCTTTTTGCAGGTAGTTCTCCAGAATCGCGGCCATGGTGCGGCCGATGGCCAGCCCGGAGCCGTTTATGGTGTGCACCAGCGCCGTCTTCTTGGCGCCTGACGGCTTGAAGCGGATGTCGGCGCGCCGGGCCTGGAAATCCTCGAAATTCGAGCACGAGGAAATTTCGCGGTACTTGTCCTGCCCCGGCAGCCAGACTTCCAGGTCGTAGGTCTTGGCCGAGGTAAAGCCCAGGTCGCCGGTGCAAAGCGACACCACGCGGTAGGGCAGCTCCAGCTTTTGCAGGATGGCCTCGGCGTGGCCGGTGAGCTTTTCCAGCTCGTCGTAGGACGTGTCCGGGTGCACGAGCCGCACGAGTTCGACCTTGCCGAACTGGTGCAGGCGGATGAGCCCCTTGGTGTCTTTGCCGTAGGAGCCGGCCTCGGACCGGAAGCACTGGGTATGGCAGCAATAGGCCACGGGCAGGGCCGATTCAGGCAGCGTCTCGCCCCGGTGCAGGTTGGTCACCGGCACCTCGGCCGTGGGGATGAGGTAGGACTCCAGGCCCTCGAGCTTGAAGAGGTCCTCGGCGAACTTGGGCAGCTGGCCCGTGCCGGTGAGGCTCTCGGCGTTGACGATGTAGGGCGTGGCCACCTCGGTGTAGCCGTGGTCGGCGATGTGGGTGTCGAGCATGAACGCGGCCAGGGCGCGCTCCAGCCGGGCAAGATCCTTGCGCAGCACCACGAACCGCGCGCCGGACAGCTTGGCCGCCCGCTCGAAATCGAGCCCGTCCAAGGCCGTGCCCACGTCCTGGTGTTCCTTGATGGGAAAATCGAAGACGCGCGGCGTGCCCACCGTGCGCACGGTGGGGTTGTCGTCTTCCCCGGCGCCGTCCGGTGTGGAGGCGTTGGGGATGTTCGGCACGCCGAGCAGCCACTGCCGCACCTGCTCGTCGAGGTCCCGGGTCTTTTCGTCCAGGGCCTTTATTTCGGCGGACAGCGTGCCGAGGCCTTCCAGCACGGGGGCGGCGTCGCCGCCCTGGCGCTTGATCTTGGCCACCTCGGCCGAGGCCGCGTTGCGCTGGCTCTTTTTTTGTTCGACGGCGGTCAAGGTCTCGCGGCGGGCCTCTTCCAGGGCCAGGAAGGCCGGCAGGTCCAGGGGAAAATGCCGCCTGGCCATGCCCTCGGCCACGGCCTCAGGATTCTGGCGCACGAATTTAAGGTCCAGCATGTGTGCTCCTTCAGGAGAAGGGAAGATGCGAGAGGGGAAACCCTTTAAAAAGGGTTGTCCCCTCTCGCGCTCTCCCCTTCCTAAATTTTTTATCGTTCCGGAAGCCGTACGCTTAACATTCGGTCCCTATTAAAAATCTTTGGAAAGGGGGCCTGGGGGGAGAACCTTTCTGCAAGAAAGGTTTCCCCCCGGTCTTCTTCTTTCTACCCCATGCGGGCGGAGGCGATGTTGTCGCAGAACCAGCGGTAGGTTTCCGCGAGTCCCGTTTCCAGGGAAAACGTGGGCTCCCAGCCGAGGGATCGCAGGCGGCCGATGTCCAGGGCCTTGCGCGGCGTGCCGTCGGGTTTGGACGCATCGAAGACGATTTCGCCTTGGTAGCCCGTTATCTTGGCCATGAGCGTGGCCAGTTCCCGGATGGTGACTTCCTGGCCCGAGCCGATATTGACGATTTCCGCGTCGTCGTAACGCAGGTAGCAGGCCACGGCCGCCCGGGCCATGTCGTCGACGTGGAGAAATTCGCGCAGGGCGTTGCCCGTGCCCCAGACGGCCACCTGCTTGCTGCCGGCGAGCCTCGCCTCGTGGAAGCGGCGCATGAGCCCCGGGATGACATGGGAGTTGACGGGCGTGAAATTGTCCCCCGGGCCGTAGAGGTTGGTCGGCATGAGGCTTATGGCCGAAAACCCGTACTGGCGGCGGTAGGCCTGGCACATCTTGATGCCGGCGATCTTGGCGATGGCGTACCACTGGTTGGTGGACTCGAGCGGCCCGGTGAGCAGGCAGTCCTCGCGCATGGGCTGGGGGGCGAGCTTCGGGTAGATGCACGAGGAGCCGAGAAAGACGAGCTTCTTGACGCCCGCGTTCTTGGCCGCGTCGATGACGTGGGTGGCGATCAACAGGTTGTCGCGGATGAAATCGGCCGGATAGGTGTCGTTGGCGTGGATGCCGCCGACCTTGGCCGCGGCCAGAAACACCGCCGCCGGCCGTACGCTGTCGAAAAAGGCCCGTACCGCCGCCTGATTGGTCAGGTCCAGCTCGCGGTGGGTCCTGGTGACGAGCGTCGCGCCCAGACCGGTCAGTTCCCGGGCGATGGCCGCCCCGACCAGCCCCCTGTGCCCGGCGACGTAAATGGGCCCTTCCAACAGGGCGTCATGACATGTTTCCATGGAGATTGCCCCTACCACGACGCCGGAGTGCTGCCTAGAGCCGTGGCCCGGGAAAACATTGATGGAAGA
>NZ_AECZ01000035.1 GCF_000179555.1 Solidesulfovibrio fructosivorans JJ] | reverse complement strand
CGCTTCTTGACGATGGCCGGCGCAAACTCGGATTTTCGGTCCCGGGGTACATCGATGACGATGGGACCGACCTTCGAGGCAAGCTCTTTCTGGCTGTAGCCGTTGCGGCGGTTGCCGGGATCGCTGTCGATCGTGTTGTATGCCCCTTCAAGAGCAACCGTTCCTTTGGTGTTACTTTTTACCGCCACTAGAGCGCTAAGATCGCCTGCATCGAGTGGTGTCCGTCCAGTGCCACAGTATACTGCAACAGACCTAGAAGCCGTATCTGCTGCAGTTAACGCAGAATATCGTCTTTCTGCCCAATTGTGCGCAAATATTGCACTAAATACATCTCCAGTGCCAATCTTAAAAACGCGCGAGGAGCGATAGGCGGGCACATAAGCGGCCTGACAGCCGCGTTTAAACACCATCGCTCCTTGAGGCCCTCTTTTAACAACTATCACCGCAATATCCTGGCTTTCCATTAAATATGAAGATGCCAAATCTAGTTCATTTATTCCTGTGGTTGATTGTAGTTCAAATTCATTCAACACGACTGCTAGTTCGCTAGCGATAGATTCGTTTTCGCTAAATGCTGGAGAATTTTGCCAAGTTTGCGGGTCGTAGACGGCGCGATGTGCATCAATGACAGCGTCACCTTCAAGAAATCCAAAACGCAGCACAGCCTCCCCACTAACTTTGATGGCGGGTTGTCTCTGAATAACATTCGCTTGTGGCTGAATATGTGGCCGTGATAGAGGGTGAAAATACGAAAAAACAATATTACTTTGACGAGGGCTGCATTTCAAATTTATTCCTAATGCCCTGAGTGAAGTGATGCCTGGGCTATTCATGTCTTCTACATATGTGTGGAGGGTGCTGTTTGGCGAAAGAGTCGATAACACTGATGCCGCCCGTCCACCGGATCCATAGATGGCGTCCCATTTTGGCACACAACACAACTCATGATAAAGCCCACCAACTATGTGCATCGTTCCTCTCAAACTATACAGTTGTCTTATTTGTTCTTGCCTGAGGAGCGTTGTGCCTCTGGTAATATATCTCCAAGTTCATGATTTAGCCGTTATAACAATATATTATGCCAGTTAATATAAACACTATTATGCTGTGTTGTTGCGACAAATAACCAAAGATATGGATGCTACAAGATGAATCCCGTAAGATAAGTTTAGCATATAAAATTTATCTTACAAAATAATTACCAATTAATTCTATTCTCCACTAAATCTATTATAGTTATAATGTCACGTTCATCTTTCGCAGCGCATTTATCACTGCGGCCACGCATGGGACTTCCTCTTCCACCGAAGAGGTATGTTTGAATGCGGCTGCCTTGCCAGGACATGTTCCTGTAATTTTTTGTACTACACCTTTAACGTATCGTATTTTTGACAACAACTGTTTCAAGTACATTTTAAACTTGTAATGATCATCAAGGACGAATGCCAATCCTTTGTAGGAATCTTCAACTTCTTTTACATTGCCATTCGCATCCTTCTTCGTTCTCGGCCGGCGTTGAATCTCGAGGATGTGAACAGGCCGCCCTTGGGCTAATACTCGCGCGAGCAAAACCCCTCTGAGCTCTTGAAATGCCGTAATATAGGGCCATTTTCTGGTCGTGCCGTCAACCTCCTCCTTCTCATTGAAGGGCATGCGGATTTCGGTGAAATCGGCCACCCAATTCGGAATATTCGGCCACCCTTGAGGGGTTGAGCGCGCTGGTGTTTTGGTCCTGCTTCAGGTGGCCGATTTGGTCAAGTCCGATGTCCGCTTCCGCATGGAATCCCCCGACAGCTCGATCCGGTAGGAGTCATGGACGATCCTGTCCAAGACCGCATCCGCCAGGGTCGGATCCTGGAAACGCCCATGCCATTCCGCCACGGGAAACTGTGTCGCAAACAGCGTGGATTTGTTTCGAAATCGATCATCCATCAGATCGGCGAGACCACGTGCTATTTCCGCGCTGACCGGCTCCCTGAGCCAGTCATCTATGACAAGCAAATCCCGTGTGGCGAGTTTTCGGACAAGGAGGCGCTGCGATCCCTCGGCCCGACTGATGCTGAGTTCCTGGAGTAGCTCCGGGAAATGGAAGTACAGACAGCGCTTCCCTTCGCGGCAGGCCTTTTGCGCCAAGACGCATGCCAGATAGGTTTTGCCGCCGCCGGTCGGTCCGGTGATGACCAGGTTATGTCTTCGGCCGATCCAGCCGCAGGTGGCCAGTTCGAGGAAAAGCCTTTTGTCTAAGCCACGCGGGGCATGGAAATCCACGTCCTCGACTGACGCCTTAACTTTGAGATGGGCTTCTTGAAAGCGCTTCGTGAGACGACGATTGTCGCGTAGGAGGTATTCCCGGTCTACGAGCAATCCGAAACGTTCTTCGAAAGCCAGGTCGCTGAAGGCCGGATTGTCGAGCTGCTCCTTGAAACCTTCACGGATTCCGGTCAATTTCATTTGCGATAACCGTTCCATGGTCTGGTGGTTGAGCATCAGGTCCTCCTTTTACTGGTAGAAATTTGCGCCCCGGACATTGTCATGGACGGGCAACGGCAGCTGCTCCTGTTCTGGAATGGTCAGCATGTCTTGCTTTTTCTTGAGAATTTCGAGCACAGCCCGGCGACCGATAAGGCCGTAACGCAATGCTCTCTGGCAGGCATGGTTAAGGCGCTCTGCCCCGAAGGAAGATTCCAGCCGCAGCAGACCAAGAGCACTTCGATAGCCTTGCTCTGGATGCTGACGCCGCCCAAGGATGTCCTCAACCATTCCCAGGACAAAGGGACCGATCTTGCCGCCCCACGACTTGAATCGTTTGGGAGTCCAGCCAGCAGCTTCTTGATGGGACTTGGGCATATGCTCAGGGTTGGTGGTGTACTGGTATGCCCGAGATAGGGATTTAGTCCAATGGGAAACCCCCCGGCTTTGCCGGGGGACCTCAAAAGTTTGACTTATGCGGGAGTAGAAGAAAGCCTCTCCATCTGTGAGCAGTTCAAAGTGAGCGATGGAGAGGCTTTCGATGAAGTGTGTATCAAGTCTATGCCATACGACGTGGGACTGCAAGTATCACATTGTGTGGATACCGAAGTGTCGTCGGAAAGTGCTATTTGGTAAAATTCGTGGGTGCTTGGGCGAAATGTTTCACGTTTTGGCTCGGCAGCGTGAGAGCAACATTTTGGAAGGACATTTGTGCAAAGATCATGTTCACATGTATATTGCGATTCCTCCCAAGTATGCAGTTGCCCAGGTCGTAGGATTTATGAAGGGAAAAAGCGCGATCCATATTGCCCGAGAAGTGCAGGGTAGGGCGCGCAATTTCGCAGGTCAAAACTTTTGGTCACGCGGATATTTTGTATCGACCGTTGGTCGTGATGAAAAGGTGATCCGAGAATATATCCGCCGGCAGGAGCAAGAAGACCAGCGGCTTGAGCAGCTCAAACTGGTCGCGGAATAGCCGCCTTTAGGCGGCCCCAATATTAAGCCGCTTTGAGCGGCTCACAAGTGCAAGCC
Source organism: Solidesulfovibrio fructosivorans JJ] (assembly GCF_000179555.1). Classification (NCBI taxonomy): domain Bacteria; kingdom Pseudomonadati; phylum Thermodesulfobacteriota; class Desulfovibrionia; order Desulfovibrionales; family Desulfovibrionaceae; genus Solidesulfovibrio; species Solidesulfovibrio fructosivorans. Next base: position 40,154 of record NZ_AECZ01000035.1, on the reverse strand, counting down.
CCCGGCTTTGCCGGGGGTATCTGACTGCCTCTGGTAACATAGTGGGTATGTTGCAGAAACTGCAAAAAATAAGTACTGGTGACTCGTAAGCCGGGTGAATATTTTTGGCCCCTTGACTAATTCAGCAGATTATTATGTGGGTTGCCATGATGTGTGATATAGAGAAACCATGATTAAAGGTTTGTCGCGAAGTAGTTTGTTATACATAAAGTATATTCAGGAGAAACAGACTTTGCGCCAAAAGAGGAGATTGATAAGATGCTAACAATAGAGGAGAATGGTATGCTTTCTAATGACAGTACAGGTGTTACGCGGGTGATTGAGAAAGGTTTTGGGGGTATTGAGTTTCCACCTGATCTTGCAATAAAAGAGAATACATCCTGTGATATTTTGTTGATTGGGCTAGGTCCATTTTTTTCTAAGCCGATATGTGATGTTTTGCACGACAAGAGGGCAAATGTTAATATTTTGTTCACTCTTGATCAGGATGTTGTGACTACTCGTGGAAAGTCAATAAAATGGGAGAAAAGTACTTATACGAATATTGTTCATGACGATAGTTACAATTTTATTGTTGAGTATCGGGATAATCCAAATATAAAATATTGGCTCTACAAAATATTCCCCTTTGGTCTGTATTTGAGAGTTGAAAATTATTGCTGGTTTACTCCGCTTTGGAATACTAACTATAGTGAAGAAAGCAATAAGGTGGTTGAGGCTGGCTCAGCCGTTTTTCAGCGTACCATTGAAATAAAAACTGATTCTTATATGGGGAGGATGTTAGATATAAATTACAAATTCATATTGAAATCCGCCGAGAATATGTCGGCTCAGGATTTAGAGAAAAGTACTTGTTTGCCCTAATTTTATCACCAGGAAAATTTTTTTCTAATATCAGGTGATGGTTCGTTTTTCATCTGTACCTCGGTCTTTGCAGGTTGTGTTTTGGGGTTTACTATTTCATCTAGTTTTATACGACAGCGCTCAATGCCATAGGTTGCTATTGGGCTGTCCTTAACTTGCTGAAGGAATTGAATTGTATTGTCAAGGAGTGCGCATCTGTCGGATGTGCTTAAATTGTATCTCGGATTTGCCTTTTGGTAGTGAGCCAAGCCAAGGCTAATTGTATTTTCATTCCATGAAGTGTTGGCGTTGTATGCCTCCGCATATTTTCGTATAGCATTTATTAGTAGAAGGAGTTCTTCTTCAATATTGTCGCTACCTTTCTCAGCTTTCATGTTTACTAATTTTATTAGTGCGTTTCCCAGCCGATGTTTTACTTGGTAATTCTTTCTATTTTTTTCTAATATTTTTGAATATTCTAATTGTAGTTCGTTCGTTAAAGAGTTAATGGAGGCAGTGTCTTCTGTGTTTGCAATCCTCTGTTCAAGTGCATGCGCTAAGTTTAGATGAATATTTTCACTATTATCGTATGTTATGTACTGTCGCCATGCTGCGCATGCCTCGCTCCATTCGCCTTGTTGTTGATGTAATATTGCATTTGCCATGTGATAGATTGGAAGTTTTTCATATTTGTTGAGTATGATTTTTGCCGAGCGCAAGATTCTTTCATCTAGTTCGCTGCCAGGAGAGTAGCCCAGGAGGGACATCTCGATTACCTCTTGAGCGAGTTGTCTTATGTCTGCCAAAAAATCATATTCACCTTTAAGATCAACTATTTTGTCTTTAAGCTCTGCTATGATCTTCTCTGTTTCCCTGAGGTTGTCTTGTATCGATTCTTTTGCTTTTCTAAATCTATACGTATGATATGTTAGTCCAATGGCAATTAGTGATATAATAATTATGAATAAGCTTGTAATTCTGTCAAAGTAAAATGATTTTGCATCGTTTATCTCCTTATCCTGTCTCAAATCTGTGTTTGTTTTATTTTTTTCCTTCTCTATTTCTGCGCGAAGGTTGTCATACCTAGACTCTAAGTCCTTTAGGTCGTATTTTGTAACAATCTTTCTTGGGTCAACAGTGTCAATTTTCTCTGACATTGATTGCATTTTTGATTTAAGATCGATTAATAGTTCAATCAAATTTAACTTATCAGCGTTGGATATATTGGTGTTGTTGTCTTCTGGCGTTTTGGGTGACGTGTTAGATTCGTTTTGGTTTTTATCTTTGGAAAGTAAATGGCTTTCTAATGGTTGCGCCTGTGCTATATGGCAAAAAAGTATAGCAGGGGAAAATATCGAAGCAAAGACTAGTGACCTGAAGATATTTTTTCTGGAAATTAAGAATATCATATTGTAATTTGTCATCCGAGCAGTGCTCACGTCTGTAGGTTTTTTCTCAACTATGTATGTGCTTATTAGGTGGCAATTGCCTAACACACTTCGAGGGTCCGATACCATCAGGAGTGGCGGGAGTCAAAAAAATAATAAGATCTAATTCGGATTGTGTGTCAGTGTAAAGCCTGGGCTCTTATTCTCCTTGAATTTTCAAACAAAAAACCCTTCCTGCTTTTCCATTTTCAGCCTGGCCAAGAGCGGCTATACCCCACCTAACCGCTTCAGGGATTTTTCTGTCCCCGACCGTTGATCATCCCGCGCTTCCAGGAATTGATGGAATTTTATGGATAATTCTGTTTTTGAACCCCTTGGCGTCAAGACGTTCTTGGCACAGCTCCATACCGAAATCCAGGAGCTGTTCCTGGAAAATGATCGGCCGTGGGTTATTGGCTATAGCGGCGGGAAGGACTCGACCGCCGTGGTGCAATTCCTCTGGCAGGCGTTGGAAAAACTGCCGTCCGAGAAGCGCAATCGCAAGAAGGTTCATGTCATCACCACGGATACCTTGGTCGAGAACCCTGTTGTCGTGACCTGGGTGGAGCGTAAGCGCTCAATAAGGCGCATTTTGTCATGGCGAGCGGGAAGCGTCAGAAGTTCAGGCAGGAATGATGAGGCTCTGAGGATCGATGTGCTGCGGCAGGAGCTTGCGTTGGGCGTCGGTGTTTGCAGCCGGTAAATGCTCGAAGAGGTGGCGCAGATAGCGGTACGGCTCCAGGCCATTGGCCTTGGCAGTTTCGATGAGGGAGTACAGGGTGGCCGAGGCATCGGCTCCGCGCGGATGGCCTGAGAACAGCCAGTTTTTGCGGCCCACGGCAAAGGGACGGATGGCGTTCTGGGCCAAGTTGTTGTCCGGGCGCAGTCGGCCGTCCTCCACACCCCACAGTGTGCGCCCCAAAAGATACTCCCTGAATGAAGTACTTCAATCATTTTAGGGTAATTGAAAAACCGTTCGTTTGCGCAACGATCCAGCCCCCTCAGTTATTGTGACTTTGATCGCTAAATGGCACTGATTATCGGCACTATGTGGCATCTGGAACGGTAAGGTATCTATTCCGGGAGGTTACTGTCTCGTCTTCGCGACTCCACCTGCCTGCCGACCAAGCGTTCGATAAACAGTCGGCCGTGATATCGAAAATACTTCGGCAAGGTCGCTGATCGAGTAGTTCCCTGTGTCGTACATACGACGTAGTTCTTTTTGCTGAAGATCGGTCAGTTTTGGTTTTTTCCCGCGTAACTTTCCTTTCGCACGAGCGACAGCCATGCCCTCACGGGTGCGCATCCTGATGAGGTCTGCCTCAAACTCGGCGAACGTGGCCAGGATATTGAAAAATAGTTTTCCCATCGGGTCAGTGGGATCATGAACGCTCGCCCCAAGCTGAAGCTTTACGCCACGCGCGGCAAGGCTGTCGCCAATGGCGCGGGCATCCGGCACTGAGCGGGCGAGACGGTCAAGCTTCGGCACCACCAGCGTGTCGCCGCTGCGTACAGCCGCGAGCGCTTGGCCAAGACCGGGCCGCTCGCGGTTCGTGCCGGTGAAGCCACGGTCGGTATAGATGCGATCAGGTGCGACCCCGAGCCTGAGCAAGGTCTCCTGCTGGGCCGCGAGATCTTGCTTATCCGTCGAGCAGCGAGCGTAGCCGATCAGTGTGGGTGCCATGCCGAGAACTGTAACGTTAAGGGCTCCTTCAATGCAAAAGAAATAGTACCACTCAATTGAGACACCGTGTATGGTGATATCGCGTACCCAAGGCGGGATGCGGCCGAGTGTCCGTTGAACGATCCTCTTTCGGACAGGGGGGACGCTATGAGGGCTGATCAGAAGGGCAAGGCGGGACCCGAGATAACGGAAGCCGTCAAGCGATTGGCAATGCTCCGCCCCTACCTCGATGGCGACGCTCCGCTGGCGAAGGTGGCAGCCAACGCTGGCATCGCACTTCGAACCGCTCGACGCTGGGTCGCCCGAGTGCGTGATGGAGGTCCGGCCGCTCTCCAGCGCAAATTACGTTTGGATGCCGGGGAGAGGAGGCTTGCCGACAATCTGGTCACGCTGGTCGAGGGGCTGGCGCTTATGAAACCCCGTCTGTCGATCGCGACCATCCACCGCCGCGCAGTTGCAGTCGCGCGGGAGAAAGGATGGCATGCTCCGTCCTATGCTTGCGTCCACACGATCATCCGCAGCCTCGATCCGGCAATGATGATTCTGGCCCACGAGGGCGGGGCAGCTTTCCGCGACCGATATGAGCTGGTGTATCGGCACCGGGCAGAACGCCCGAACGTCAGGTGGCAGGCCGATCACACCCAGCTCGATATCGTGATCCTTGATGCGAACGGCGTAGAGTCTCGCCCGTGGCTGACGACGGTCCTAGACGATTATTCCCGCGCCATCGCAGGATATTTGGTGTTCCTCGGCGCTCCGGCCGCGTTCAATACGTCATTGGCCTTGCGCCAGGCAATCTGGCGCAAGCCGCGTGCGGATTGGCCGGTCTGCGGCATCCCCGACGCTCTACATGTCGATCACGGAACGGACTTCACCAGCAACCGGATCATCCTGACCAGAGTTTGACCGAGGTGGTTTCCAACCAGCCACGTCGTGGAGGCGGCGTGGCTTTTTGATTTCCGGATGCGCAACAACCGGGGGCAGAGCCAATGCCGCTTTCTTATGAAGAAGCGGCTTTGGGCTAGGATTCCACAAAAAGTCGATTGACTTCAATGGGATATCCAGGGTTGTCCATTTGACCGGTGCCCCCGTGCCATTTTCAATGATCGGTTTGATCCTTCCCCCCAGAAGAACATGCTTTCCAGGAGGTTGCCCCATGAAGGTACAGCCCGTCACCGACTTGCGCCACGTACGCAGCATCAAGTGTCTGCTGGCCGACAGCCCGAGAGACAAGCTCCTGTTTGTCATGGGCGTCAAGACGTTTTTGCCTGACCATCGACAATGGCCATTCCGTGGAGAGCGCGGAGCCGAAGCTGACACCAGTAGCGGCCACGGTTGAGGCCCGGACGGGGCAGCAGTCCTTTGACGGCTATGCCAAGGAGCGGCGGAGGCCAATCGTTGAAGCCCTGGGGCAGGCCGTTGGATGGCAGCAAGTTCATGCCGCCTTCGCGCGGTACGACCTTGAGATCAGGCCGCACGGCAATGGCTTGGTCATCAAGGACCGCAACGGCAAACATGCCATCAAAGCCAGCTCGCTGGATCGGTCCTTGTCCATGGTAAACCTGGTCCGCCGCTTTGGGGCCTACGTCCCGCCTGACCAGGCGAAAGAACACTATCCCGAAGATGAGCGGTTCACGGCCAAGCCCGTACAACGCGATCCTAATCGCGGTGCCCTCTATGAAGAATATCAAGCCGGGATCGCCACTCGGAAGGCGGCTCTGGAAAACATCAATAGCCGTGCTCGGGCCGAGCTTGATGTCGTCCGGATCAGGTGGGACCAGGAGCGCCAAAAGATTTCCCGAGATTTTTTCGGGCGCCACCGGTTTGAGTTGCTCAAGATCGCGCGCCTCCATGAAGCAGAGCACCGGCTCCAGGTCCGGAAACGGATCAAAGCCGAACGGGAGAAGGTAAAGCAGGAAGCGCCATACACGTACTGGACGGATTTTTTGCGTTGGAAAGCCGCCAACGGTAATGAGACTGCTCTGGCCATCCTGCGCTCAAAGGATCGGGTGGTTGAACCAGAGTGCTTACCTCCTCAGCGTGGCAGTCGCGCGGATATCCAGGAGAAGTGGCTTAATAAACAATTGGATATTGCGACCTCCGCCGACGTAAGTTCGTGGACGCGGCGTGGCCTCTTGGCTGTTGCCAAGGCTGATGAGCTCGCAGAGCTGGAGGCCTCGACACCAAGTGGAAAGCAGCTTTTTTTAGGTTTTAAAAGCTCGATTGACGCCAAGGGTACAGTATTTCTCAGCTTGGCCAACGGAGGTGCGCTCCGCGACACAGGGAAACAGATAATTTTTTCAATGAATGAAGTATCCTATGAGGCAGCTCTGCTTTACGCAAAGGCCAAGTGGGGAAAGAACGTCAAGTTGAGGGATAATATTATTGGCCATCTCGCAAGAAATCAAACATCCGAAATCAGTCGCTAACGATACAGTATTCTTCTTATGATTACTTAACTATGAGGTGGGATCCTGTTAGTAGGGAAAGGAGGTCGTTCCATTTTGGTGTTCACATTTGAGTTCGAGACCGTTCTAGTTTGTAAGTAGTTCCTCAAGGCGGGGTTGCGTTGTGGCTGGGGTATCAAGTGCGTCCATGAATGTTCGCCCAAACACACTGATGTTACAGCCTTGTCTTGATGTTTGTAGTCAATCCGTATATTTGCCAAGTTATGTTCAGGGATCGATTGCAGACCTTATTGCCAACCAGCCAGGCAAGCCAGAGAGAATGTCCGTGATGAGGAACGGTTACGACAAAAATTTTTTTTGTCGTCGCTTACGCTGCGGTCACTGTCCGCAGCGTGCATTCGCCCGTAGGCCCACCGTCAAGCGTGCATCTTTTTTTGGCCTTTCTCAAAGGATGCGGTCAGTCGCCGTTGTAAGCGCCTTGCTCGCCTATATGCTCCTGACAGGCTGTGCCACGAACAGCCCTTCAGCCCCCGCGTTGCTTGGAGCTTCCGATTCCGTACAACGCCTCGAGGAGACGGTGCGACAGTTATCCTCGGCCATAGCCGCCGGTCAGGCCACTCCGGCGGACTACCTGGAACGGGGGCATGCCTACTACCGGTTGGGCCGGTTCGACCAAGCCCGAAATGACTTCGACCAGGCACGCCGGATGGATGGGCAGTCGGCCATGGTTTTTTTTAATCTGGGCACTGCGGCCTGCCGGCAGCAACACTACAACGAGGCCGTCAACGACTTTACTAGGGCGCTAACTCTCGACGCCGGTTTGGCTCGTGCCTACAACAACCGGGGTGTGGCCTATTACTTTCTGGGCGAGTACGCCAAGGCGGTGGCCGACTTTTCCAAGGCTGCCGAATCCACCAATGCAGGGGGCATGGCGGCTTTGTTCAACCGTGCCATGGCCTTTCAAGCCATGAAGGACCATGATCGGGCTATGGCCGATTACGACATGGTCTTGGCCAAAAAGCCCGACACCGTTGCCGCCCTGAACAACAAGGCCGACATCCTCATTGGCCTTGGCCGCTTTGACCAAGCGATCCTGGTCCTAGATGCCGCCATCACGGTCGCCCCGAACGATCCGGATCTCTTGTTCAATCGAGCACTTGCCCACGAACGTCTGGGGCATCTTCAAAAAGCCCAGTCGGATTACGACCGGACCCTGGCCTTGAACGGGCATTTTGGCCAAGCTTATCGCAACCGAGGTGTATTGCGTCTGCAAGTGCAGAAAAATCATGAGGGTTGTGATGATTTGCGCCACGCCTGCAGTCTCGGGTTGTGCACCCAGCTTGAAAAGGTCAAAAAGTTCGGTTTATGCGATTAGCATGAGCCTGCAAAAAAATATAACTTCTTGTGATCCATGCTGATGAAGAGAAGGTTGTTGGTTAAATTGGTGCTATAAAACTAGTAGAATATGCTCAGTGTGGTCGTTTGTAGAGTGATGAATATGATTTTTGAGTTGCTGTCTACAGTGATGGCTAGGCTTTCACAGGTAAAAAACTACTTTTACAAGCAACTTCGATTGTTTTTTTCAATAAGCATGGCTGTGCCGATTGACGGAGGTTTTTTTGAAGAACAGCACGCACTATAAACCAATATCGTTCGATGGGCGAATGCGCACACTCGACATGAGAGGCTTTACTCTCATCGAGCTTATGATCGTTGTTGTCATTCTTGGCGTCTTAGCTGGACTTGTTTTGCCCCGCATTATTGATCAACCGGACAAGGCCAGGGTCGTCAAGGCCAAGATGCAGATCGAGAGCCTGTCCATGGCAGTGAAACAATACAAGATGGACAATGGATTTTATCCGACTACCGAACAGGGACTTGACGCTCTTAAGGAAAAACCGGCGACTGGCCGCATTCCTCAAAATTACCCGTTACATGGATATATTGAACGGCTGCCTAAGGATCCCTGGGGGAGCGACTACGTCTATATCTGTCCTGGGGAACACGGTGACTTTGATTTGATTTCCCCTGGCCCCAACAAAGGCGATGGTGGCGATGGCACAAACGGTGAAATCAGGAACTGGGAAATCGACCAATAAGCGGTGCATCCAGCATGAGATGGACAACTATTGTTCATATTTCACATTTTCATAAAATACAATACTATTTTTATGGCGCATCTGTCTTGTTGGGGATTGTCTCAATCGCTATCCTTGTAAAAATATTTGCAACCTCCGACAATTTTTTGTCGCAGCCCATGCGGCCGCATCTTGATCAGGACAAGCCAATACAGCAACAGCAAGCCAAACTCCCCCTTGAGGCGTATACCGTTATCATAGATAGAAATATTTTTTCCGCACGCACAGCAGAGCCAAAGCTACAAGAAGCCTCCTTACCCCTGCAGAACGTCCCACAGACAGATTCATTCGCCAACATACGTCTTGTCGGAACCATCCTCTCCGAGCAAGAGCATGCCAGCGTTGCCATTATCAATGATGCAACAAACAAAAAGGAAGCGCTCTACCACGAAGGCGACACCATAGGCGGGATACGGATATTGAAAATCATGCGCCGTCAGGTGCTGCTCAAAAATAACCAGGAAAACATAATGTTGACTATGAAATCCGATGAGGAAGATCAAAAGCCCCAGGGGAACACCAAAAGACGACCGACAAGATCACCCCGCACCCCTCGCAGAACGGCTCCCTGAGCGTGTGGTGGCGTACCCTCCGACTACGCAAGCCAGGAAGCTCCCTCCCGAAAGGTGCAAGTATCGAAGGAAACACGGGCTTTGCCTGCAGGCTGATGAGATCGCCGGAGCGAACCTGTTAGCACCTTAAGAATGTTTTCCAGTGGCGCGGTTCCTCTTTTTGTCCTGCTGGCGAGTCGGCTCGGTAAGTGGTTTTTCCACGATAGCGGAAATAACCAATTCCAGGTCCATTCCCTCGACCGAATCGGGATGACAGGCCGCTTGGGCGATCCATACTGAGTCCAGACCGGTATCCAAATAATGGAGGTAGGGGACAAGTGTTGCCAAGGGGACTTTGGACAATGCCAAGTTGACGGAATCCTCGCGGTGGGTGGGGGCGATGTCCTTTGTCGTGGGGCGCATGGATTTAATATAGGGTTTGATACCCAGGCGATCGGTGTTCTCCTGGATGTATGAAAGAAGTTGAAACGTCGGGGGGCTTATCTGTCTGCCCAACGCGACCTGGGCTCTGGCCATTTCCTGAAAGCGTTTCTCCAAAACAGTCAGTTCGCCCAAAATCCTGTGCATGGCGGCAATTTTCCCACGCAGGGCCTCCTCGTAACGGAAAGCCGGAGCAATGCCCCATTGGAAGACAGCCATGGTTAAGACCACCCCCAGGACCAGCAGCAACCATTTTCTTTCCAATGCAAATTTTGTTGATATTTCCAAGGCGTCACTCCTTTCGGATCAATTCGAAATCGAATCCCACGCCATCATTCCCTGCTTTGGCCCTGATGCCTTTGATGTGTACTTCCTGAAAGCGTTTGAGTGAGCTGAGTTGCTTATTTATTTTTTCAACAGTCTCAAAGGTGTCAGCCTCAGCTTTTATGGTCACATGGTGCGCATCAAAAGAGAGGGATCGGCAAATGACCTTCTCCTGGTTGGAAATAGTCGTGCTGAGCAGGCGTAACGTTTCCAGGAGCCCCGTCTCCTGATCCCGTTTTACGGCGACTAGCTGTTTTTCCTCAAGTTGATTGAGGCGGTTTTTTATGATGCTGACATCTTCCATGAGACTAAACTTCGGATCGAGTTCGGGAGCCAGACTCTCCACGATCTGCCGCGCTTGTTGCTCTAGGCCTGTCAGTCGTTTTTGCTGGGATTGGATATCTACGACCCAGGACACAATAAGGCAGAGCAAAAACAAAATGAAGGACGCAGCCAGGAGCAGCATGGGGCGGCGATGTCCCCGCCGAGACAGTCCCACGGCAAATTCACCGCGCAGGAAATTGATCCCGCCTCCGGGGCGGGCCGCACCCAAAGCTAGGCCCAGGGCCTTGGCCAAGATGTCCAGCCGGGGGCGGAGCGCCAAGTCGGCGACTGGCATTTTCCAAGAGAAATCAGCTAGATGCCTGATCCGTCCCGGCAACCGCCTGCCAAGGGCCGGCAGCAATCCCGGCCGAGCCGCCCCTTCGCCGCAAACCACGGTCAGTTCCGGCAGCCTAGTGACATCAGGACTGACGGCCTGCACCGTCATGACGACCTCCCGGGCCAACGTCTCAAGATCAGCCTGGCCAGCGGGAAGGGAGGGTACCGTTTGCTCCTCTTGATCCTTAGGAGGGTACCACGCGGCAGCGGCCCAAGGGATGGAGCGGTAACGAGCCGGTGCCCCATCCGCCCGGTAGATGATCTGAGCCCGCTCACCCGCAAAATCCAGCAACAGGGAGCGCGCCGGTAACGCCTCGCCCACCTCGCGGACCATGTCCTCCAGGGCATCTAGGGAAAGACCGACCGCCGTCAGGGGCAATCCCTCTCTTTGAAAAGCTTCCAGGAGCTTGGTCAGGGTGGTCCTAGGGAGGGCCGCCGCTAAGACGGTCTGCCCCCTGGACGCGCCTTGAGTCGCCCGGCGTGAGGCGATCACCACACTTTCCAAAGGCACGGGTAGATACGGTTCGAATTCCAACGCTAACACTTGGTTGATTTTTTTGGCGGAAGCAAAAGGGAAGGGAAATCGTCGCAAAAAGGCCCAATGTGCCGGGATACCCAGGACATAGCGGTCACCGGACAATGTGTTGGCTTCGATGCCCTGGCGTGCCAGAGCCGCCAGTTTGGAAACGTCGGCATCAGCCGGCGCCTCGATCACGGCGTAGCCCAGAAACCGGGTTTGAAGCGCCGTGTGCCCGAGGCGTACCACCACGACTCCCGGACCGTTGATATCGATGCCGACAATGTTTTCACCCATGTTTCGTTCCTTGCCGCCGTCCTGCTGTCTTCAGCGCGAGGCGGACGGTGCCCGTAGTCCCTGGTAGAGCACCTTGATCGTATGCCATCCCGCGACCTCAGGCCGGATCCGTTCCAGGCTGGCGAAACGCGTCACGGTGGTGGCTCCCGCCCGTGCCGTGGCCGTCACCGTGAAATGGGAGCTTTTCAGGGACATGATGCCCTCGGGCAGGAGCACATCCTGGAATTCTGGCAACATGGTGCGGTACCAGCCGGGTTTTTCCAAGGACCCGGTGTGAAACCTGTTTTCCCGATAATCGATAATGGCTTGGGCGAAGGCATTGCCCCGGACTTCGTCTAGTCGCCAGGCAAGGGCTCGCAGAACAGGAGCTGGGGCAGTATTGATGTTGATGGTCCGTGATTCCCAGACTGTCAGGAGATCCTTGAGCCCGGGCTGGCCGTTTTTCCCATTGTAAAGTTCGACGGTCATTCCCCGCACGAGCAACAGCTCGGAGAGGGTTTCCAATGGGCCGTTTTTGCAGCGGTATGGCGCCTGGCGGGTGCGGTAATAGTCGTCTTCGGCCCCGACGATCTGGTTGTTGCCGAGCGAGGAGAAGGTGGTGTCATCAGCATCAAGCCAGTCGCGCAGGGCGTAGATGAGCCGTAGGGCCTCCGGTTCGGAAAGATGGAACAGGGAACTTTGCAGCAGGGCTAGAAGCATGTTTTTGTAGATCTCGAAATTGGCCCCAGCCAGCGCGTTGATGGGAATTTTCCCCGATTCGTCCTGTATTTCGACCCTCAAGACATCATCGGCGAAAAGGCGCAATATGGCAGCGCCCTCGACGGTGTTTTGATCAAAAAAGGTCTGGCGCAGTTGGGGATCGTGAAAAAAACGCGACCACACTTGCCCGCGATGGACCACGCCGCTTCCGGAGACTTCTCTGGCCAGCAGGAAGGCGGCCAAGCAGATGCCTGACTCGGCCAACGCCTCGGCGCGAAGACGATTTCGCTGCACCCGGGCTCCGGTTTCCTCCAGGCCAAGACCCTCGATTCCGGCCGTGAGTACCATAGCCAGGGCCAATACCACCAGAAGCACAAATAGAAGGACTGCTCCCCGGTCACGGCCCGGCGGCCCGTCACAGTGGAACATGGCGCGCATTCAATTCGGCTCCCGATTAAAACGCAAGGTAAACGGCGGCAGGGCTATGGTCGTGGAGACGGCGACCGTGCGCTCTCCGACATTGCGTTCCAGGCTGATGTCTAGGGTATCAGGCAGGGGAGGGTGGCCGAGCCGCTCCTCCTTGAGACTGTCCCAGGTCGTGAGGCGGGAGCTCCCGCCGGCAAGGACCGTCACCGCAAAGGCCGTTACCGCGTCGGTCAGCACCATCTCCTGCCAGGGTTGCCGCGCCTCACCGCGCCAGGGCATGTGCGCAAAAGGCAATTCCTTACGCACCAGGAGATAGCGCTGTGGCGCCTCCGGTTGCGGCCGCAGGGCATAGACAATCCGGGTAAGGCGTTCCCCTCCCGAGGACTTGACGAAAAGTGGCGAGGCGGCAGCGGCGAATTCCAGAATCACCACATCACTCTCGGCCCGTGGGAATCGGTGCTGCTCGGCCAAAGGGTGCACTGCAAAACGCAGGGGGGATGCCTCGCGCGGCTTACCCCATTTGCGGGAATAGACACCAAGAAGATCGTCTCGCATAAGGCCGATCACCGTCCGCATGAGCCCATCCTGCCCGGCCCCTCGATCCACTGTGGCAACGACCCGCACGGTACCGTCATAGACGGCATACAAGCCGACCAGCACAAAGGAGGCCAGGGCCAGTGCCAGGACAAGTTCGATCAAAGTAAACCCGGCCGACCATGAACCGCAGGCACGCTTTAGGGGAGGAGGAGCTTGTCGAATCGTGTGGTCGCCCATGCCTTCCCCTCGGATGCAACTGTGACCGTCACCAAAACCAGGCCGCCGGCAAGCCCCCTGTACAGGTCCACATGCCATTTGTACTGGGGGAACTCAGGGGCGAAATCCCCGTCGCCCTCGCGCCAGTTATATGCACCGACGCGCTCCACTTCGGCCAGTTTCGCGTTGGCCAGCTCGGCTGCCGTTGCGATGTCCCGGGAGCGGAGAAGCCCTTCCTCCAGGCCGAGGCAACTGGCCAGAATGGCTACCAGGGCCACAGACAAGATGGCCACTGCCACAAGCACCTCAATGAAGGTGAACCCTGCGCGGCATCGTGGACACGCGGTCATGGCAGATGCTCCCAGACCGGATCACGCGGCAGGGCGCTACCGGCCAACTGGGTATCCGTGGTTTCCCTGGGTTTGGAGTCTTCGACGAGGCGCCCGCTTACGGCTTCGAGTACGAGGTGGCGAGTTCGGCCGCCGGTATTAACCAGGGTGATGCGACAAGGCTCAGTCAGACCTGTGGGGAGCATGCGCAGGGCCACCTGCCCCGAGGTCGTCGTGCCTCCGGCCAGAGTGATGCTTTGGATCACAACCTCCTCGGGCAAGGTCCAGTCGAAAGCGACCGTTTTGCCTTCCTGAGGCTCCTGGGGTGCCAGCCATACCCGCCGTGCGGTAAGGTCGAGATGGACCTCCCAGGCATCTTGGGTAAAGGCGGCACGCTCCCGGGCCCGCAGGACGGCCCGGGCCAGGATATCTTGGGCCGCCTTGTTTGGGTCGCCTTCGAGAAAGGACGTCAGGCGAGGCACAGCCAGTGCTAGAGTGATAGCCAGAATGGCGAGAACAACGAGGAGTTCTATCAAGGTGAAGCCTACCGAGTCCTGGGTCTTTGATCTCCCGTTCATGGCGGTTTCAGTGAATGAGTGTGCTCATCTCAAAGATGGGCAAAAGCACAGCCATGATGATAAAGCATACGCCACCGCCGAGCAGGAGGATCATGGCCGGTTCGAACAGGGCCGTGAGGATGGTCAACCGGCTGACCAGCTCGTTTTCCATCATGGCGCTGACTGAAAGCAGCATGTCGTCCAGGTTGCCGCCGGCTTCCCCGGCTGCGGCCATCTGGACCAGCAGGGGGGGGATGCGCGGTTTGCGGCCTAGGGCTAGGGTGAGACTGACGCCTTCCTCCACTTCCCGGCGCACTTCGGTCAGGTTTTGTTCCAAAACGACGTTCCCCAGGACCGGGGTGACGGCCAGCAGGGCCTGAGGAACCGGAATGCCGTGGCGCAGCACTGTGCCGAGCATCCTGGCGAAACGTGTCAGGGCGAATCCCGTCAGCATGTTCCCCACGACCGGGATGGCCAGTCGCATGCGATCCCAATACAGGCGTCCTTTTTGCGTACGCAGGGCGTGCCGTCCCGCCAAAATGCCCAAAACCGGCAACGCCAGCAGGACCGGCCAGGCGCGCTGCAAGAACTCGCTGCACTGGATCAGCACCACTGTGGCAAGGGGAAGTTCCTGTTTGAGATCGGCAAAAATCCGGGTGATGCGCGGTACCACGAAGGTCACCAACAGCAAAACCACACCCAACCCCACCACGAGCATGATAAGGGGATAGGTGAGGGCGTTGGCGAGCTTTCGCCGCAGGGCGAGCTGCTCCTCGGTGATGCCAGCCAGGGTGCCCATGACGATTTCCAAAGTGCCTGAAGCCTCAGCGGCGCGAACCAGGCCCACCTGGATATGGGGGAAAACACCTGGGTGCTCCTCCAGGGCCTGGGCCAGGGCCGCCCCTTCCTTGAGACGCTCCTCCACCTGGGCCAGGACATGGGCGAGAGCTTTAGAACGGGTCTGCTCCCTGGCCATGGTCACGGCTCGCAGCAAGGGAAATCCGGCGCTAAGGAGATTGGCCAGTTGCCGCAGAGTCACAGCCAGTTCCACCTTGCTTACCCGGCACAAGGGGAAAAAAAGGTGGCGAGAACCGGTGCGGCGGGCGCGCCTTATGGCCCCGCTCGCTTCCGCAACACCCTTGGGATAGAGGCCCTGGGCTCGCAGCCGGCGTAGGGCTGCGCCCTGGCTGTCCGCGCTGAGCCTGCCCTTGCAGGTTTTCCCAGCAGCATCGATGGCTTGGTACTCGTAGACGGGCATGATTTTCACTCACGCGGTCGGGGGCTACAAAAGGGCTGTGGCCCGATGCACTTCCTCGACAGTCGTAAGCCCGAGCAGGACCTTGCGGATACCGTCATCACGCAGGGGGATCATGCCTTCGGTCACGGCCAGTTGTCGGATAAGACGCATGTCAGGCGTTTCCATAATCAGCTCCTGCATCCCCTCGGTCATCTTGATCATCTCATAAATGGCGGTTCGCCCCTTGTAACCGGTATGCAGGCACTCCGGGCACCCCACAGACCGGTAGACACGAGGCGCAGGGCGCTCCTCTAGGCGCAAGCCGGCCATTTCCTCGTCGGACAGGACATCTTCGCGTTTGCAGGACGGGCATAGGACCCGAATCAGGCGCTGGGCCATGAGCACTCGGCAGGCGGAGGTGAGCAGGAAAGGTTCAATGCCGAGATCAAGGAGGCGGCTGACAGCCGTGGCCGCATCGTTGGTATGCAGAGTGGAAAAGACTAGGTGGCCTGTCATAGCCGCCTGGACGGCGATGCGGGCAGTCTCGGCGTCCCGAATTTCTCCCACCAGGATGACATCTGGGTCCTGGCGGACCATCGCCCGCAGACCGGCGGCAAAAGTCAGGTCGATCTTGGTATTGACCTGCATCTGACCGATGCCCTCAAGCTGATATTCCACGGGATCCTCGATGGTGAGGATGTTCCTGTTTGGCGAATGGATATGGTTGATGGCGGCATACAGGCTGGTGGTCTTGCCGCTGCCCGTGGGACCGGTGACCAGGATCATGCCGTGGGAAAGTGCCACCAAGTTCTCCATCTCCGCCAACCCCTCGGGCGAAAGGCCGAGCTCGCCCAAGCCCAGGATAGTGGCATTTTTGTCCAGCAGCCGTAGCACGGCCCGTTCACCCAGGGCGGTGGGCAGGATGGAAACGCGGATATCCACGTGCTGTTCCCCCAGGCGAATCTCAATGCGGCCGTCCTGAGGCAGACGTTTTTCGGCTATATTGAGACGGGCCATGACCTTCAAGCGGGAAAGGACCGGGGCCTGTAGACTTTTAGGGACATCCTCGATGGGATGGAGCACCCCGTCGAGTCGATAGCGCACCTTGAAGCCGTGTTGGCCGGGTTCGATGTGGATGTCGCTGGCGTTGTTCCTTATCGCCTTGAAGATTATCTGGTTGACTAGCTTGATCACCGGAGCGGCGCTTGTCTCGTCCAGGAGATCGCGGCTGATCCCATCCTCATTGGGGCTGTCAAAGGGTAGGTCCATCTCGTCGGCCATGTCCCACAAGGAAGCGTCTAGCCGGCCTTCAGCCTTGCCATAGGACCGGTTTATGGCCGAAAGAACGGTTCGAGCCGTCGCAAGAGCGGGTCGGACCGGAACGTCTCCCAGGAGATGTCGCACATCATCAATGATCTCAAGATGCAATGGATCGGCCACCACCGTTTCCAAAATCCCCTCTTGTCGCGCAATCACCACGGCCAAATTCCTTTTCAAGTAGGCGATGGGAAACGGTTCAACATAACGGAAGTCCAGCCAGGCGTCAGGAATGTTGGGCAGGATCTCCAATCCAAGGCGCGTGGCGAAAAAATCGAGCAGGCGGGTCTCGTCCACCTGCTTTTGTTCTACCAACAGCCGTCCTAAAGAGCCTCGATGGTGTTGATTACTCAAAGTTTCAAGGCTTCGTTTTGCTTCAGGTATATCAAGCCCGTTTTCCTCGCCAACGAGGGTGACGAGGTCGGGTAGAGGCAAGCCGACATCTTGGGCCTGCGCTGGGTCGGAAGACTTGAGGCGATGGGCGCGTCTCCAAGGTAGGCTCTTAACGAGGATGCCGGCCAGGATTCTTCTTTGGGGGAAATTCGGTCGTTTTTGGTTCCCCTTGCCCTTCGACGGGGACTTCGGAGGCGCTTGCCGGTGCGCGCTCGATGTCATGGATTTCCCGACACCTTGGCATCATCCCGGAACATCGGGTCAAGGAGGATAAGTGGCTTGAGCACAGGGTGAGCCCCTTCATTACCTGACATTTCGCTCGCCGGCATTGCTCCTGACCTCACGGGCACACCCTCGGTCCTAGGCTCCTCCACCTGGGATGCCTCTATGGCATGGGACAAGGCAGAGGCCTTTTCCTGGTGAATAGCTGCAGCTTGAGCCGGCGATTGAACAATCCGAGGGGTGATGAACACGTAGAGGTTGGTCTTCTCCCTGGTTTTGCTCTTGTGCTTGAACAGCCAGCCCAGGACCGGGATGTCGCTGATACCCGGGACATTGGAGAAAGAGTCTTGGTCGCTAACCCCCATGAGCCCGGAGATGACAATGGTCTGGCCGTCTTTCACCTGCACCGTGGTCTGGGTGGCCCGTTTGCGGGTGGTGGGCTGGAGGGAACCGGTATCCAGGGTTTCGGCTTTATCCACCCGGCTGACTTCCTGAAGAATCTTGAGTCGGATTGAGTCGGACTGCCCGATGTGCGGTGTAATCTTGAGCTTGGTGCCAACGTCCTTGTAGTCGAACTGCTGATAGGTGCGATCCTGCTTGTTTTGTCCTGAATCAGTTGCGGTCAAGTAGGGCCGGTTCTCGGCCACGGTGATGGATGCCTCCTCGTTGTCCAAGGTCATTAACTGGGGCGTGGAGAGGATATTAAACGTGTTGTTGCTCTTGCCATCGGAGATGAGGGCCTGAATGTTGGAGTAAACGAAATCGCCAATTTTTACGGGGAAGGTGAGCATCCCCACAGACAAGCCTCCAGGTAACGTTAAGCTGTTTTGGGTGCCGACCGAGGTGCTGCTGGATTCGAAGCCGCCGTAGACAAGCCCACCCTTTTTGTTGTCGCCGACGGCGTTCACTCGCCCCCCCGCGACCCAGTTGACGCCAAAGGTCACGCTTTTGTCCGTGGACACCTCCATGATGAGGGCTTCCACGAACACACCCCGCCTGGGACGATCCAGCTGGGCGATGATCTCGTCGAACAAAGGGAATTCTTCAGACGGGGCCATGACCACCAGAGTATTGGTGCCCTTGTCGGCGATGATTCTAACTCCTTCGGCGTTCAGCTCCTTTTTGGTAGTCCCTCCGGTCTTGGTTGCGTTCACCAATTCCCCAAGCTCCTTGGCCAGTTCCTCAGCCTCGGCGTTTTTCAAGTTATAGACCCGGTAATTGCCATTAGCCTTAAGGGTGGGCTGATCAAGTTGTTGGACAAGTTCCCGAACCTGCTGAATCTGGGTCGGGTCGGCCATAACGACTAGAGTGTTGGTGCGTTCGTCGGCAAAGACGCCAGGTATCCGCTTGGCCCCGCCTTTTTTCTGGGATTGTGTACTCCAGAACTCACTCAAGCGCTCGGCCAGCTTTTTGGCTCCGGCGTTTTTGAGTGTAAACACCATCAGTTTTGCCTGTTCGACGTCGAGACCTTTGATGATCTGTAGCAGACGTTCGATGTTGGCGCCGTAGTCGGTCAAAAAGATGGTGTTACTTGGGCCGTAGCCCGAGACAAGTCCATTGGGCGAGACCATGGGGGTCAGGATCGTGACCACGTCGGTGACATCGGCATTGGTCAGAGGGATGATCCGAGTGACAAGACGATGTTCATCGCCGGATTGGCCGCTTTCGGGACGGGTTTCCAGCCCCATGGTCTTTCCTTGTTTGGCCATGACGACCTTCAGTGCGTTTTTACCCGGGACGATGGTGGCGCCGTTGACCTCCAGGATTGACTGGAAAACCTCGTAAGCCTCCTTTGGAGTGAGTTTCTTAGGGGAAATCAAGGTGATGTCGCCCTTGACGTCGTCGGCGACTATGATGTTTTTCCCGGTGAGGTCGCTGATGAACCGGGCAAAGCTTCTGATGTCCATTCCTTCGAAATCCATGGTCAAGTCCCCGCTGAGCGGGGACTTGGCCGAGACGGAAGAAGGATGTTGACTGGCGGTTTTATTGGCGTCAGAGCCGGCAGCTAAGGTCGAGGTACATGCAAGGACAATCGAGCCCACCGCCAGCATGACAAGCGACAAGAGCCTCATCACTCTGGGCATGTCTGGTGTCCCTCGCCGATGAATGAGGTGGTTTTTTTTAGCCACGTTGGAGCCGGCATTGTCTGTCGAAATAGCATGTGGAAATAATTACTTCATACGGCAAAGATCCGCAACTACGTTGTCAGGATTAGAAAATAATCGCGATTTCTGCATGTTGCTTGCGAAAAGGGCAACGTCTTGGAAGGAGATGCTGTCTTCATCTTTGTTTTATATTGTGAATAATCGTTACAATATAAAGGCGTGGGTTGCTGGTAAGTATTGACCATGTGCATATATCTAAACACATTGCGGAAAAAAAGTGCGCCGCTCGTGAATGTCAGGCATCAAGAATTAGTGGTAGTAATTTATTTCATCAGGAAAATATTTGTCTATAAAATGGCGTATAGCGCATAAATATCCTTAAGGGTAAGAAATTACAATTTAGTAAACATTAGACTAGTTTCGAATATAAGATAGTTAAATAAAATTTGTAAACAACTAAAGCAATGGTGTGCATAACCACGATTATATTTTATAACACACTTTAAACCATCAGTTGCGGGCAGTTTATTTGACTTGTTTGTCGTAGATTTGATTTTGAAAAGCTATATAAAAAATGAGGATATTATTTCTACGCAATATATCATTACCACCAAGGATTCTTTGTCTTTATTGTTTTCAAGTCAGGAGGAAGTAATGGCTATAGTCATCCGTAATAATCTTTAAAATTTCTTACAATTGGTAAAGCAAGGTGTATATTTTGTTAAAAGTGTGTGTGTATTTGCTAGGTAAGGCAATCTGCATTCAATTTTTTGCTTAATGTTTGTTAAATATAAAGAAAATTAGGCGTGGTGATATACTTTGTTTGAATATAATCGTCCATACTATTTGTGTTGTGATGAAAATAAAAATTTTTAATCAATGTAATGTAGTAAAATTTTATAAAATTAAATAGCTTTTGCCGCGATATCGCGTGGTAGTATCAAGAATACTACAGGCAATAGGCGTATTCAACATATTCTGTGTCATTGCAGCCCGCCAATAATATCGCAAAAAAATAACCACTTAGAATAAAAAATACAGGTTTCATGTCGTAATTGTTTACAAGTAATCGTTTTCGATCTATCGATTATATAATTTGCTTCGCAAGTATTCCGTTCCGC
Source organism: Solidesulfovibrio fructosivorans JJ] (assembly GCF_000179555.1). Classification (NCBI taxonomy): domain Bacteria; kingdom Pseudomonadati; phylum Thermodesulfobacteriota; class Desulfovibrionia; order Desulfovibrionales; family Desulfovibrionaceae; genus Solidesulfovibrio; species Solidesulfovibrio fructosivorans. The sequence continues at coordinate 19,705 of NZ_AECZ01000035.1, read as the reverse complement.
GTGGCTCATTCATGGCCTTTTTCCAGAAGGGGGCATCATGTCGCGCCGTTTGTTGAGTCTTGCTGTTGGCCTACTCTTGTTCATTTCCGCGCTTTCCTCCCCAGTTCTGGCCGATACGATCGTATTTAGCAAAACCTACAAGGTCGGCTGGCCGACCATTGTCATTGCGCACGATGCCTTTTCCGTGGACGAAGCGCAGGAGGCGACGTGTGTTGTCACCAAGGTCGACAACGGCAAAAAGTTCAAGAGCGGCTTCCTCTGGTTTAACGACGAACCTCTGCTGCGCAACGATGATCTCAAAGGCGATAAAAGGGTTTACGAGATCCCGGTAACACTTAAGAAAAAAAATAATATCTGGATTTACTGGCATGGTGAAAAGGGGGCATCCGTTAGCGTCGAATTTCGTATTAAAAAGCAAGCCCTCCCTCCAACCGCGTCTCTCACCGTAGATCCCACGATAGTGACCGTTGGAAATTCCGCCACGTTGACCTGGACGACCCAATATGCTGATACCGTCACCATCGATAACGGTGTCGGCCAAGTCGACGCCAACGGCAGTACGACAGTCACGCCGACACAACCAACAACCTACACGCTGACCGCCACCAACGCGGTGGGTGAAACCACAGCCCAGGCCACCATCAAATTGCGAGCCGATGTCGCGGCCCAGCCGGAAGGCAGTTTCGGAGCGCAGTACCAGGACCTCATCCCCTGGGACACGAAACTCGCGTCCTACGACAGCAAACGCTTTTCCCTTGTGACGGGTCGCGTGCTCTCCGCTGCCGGCACGCCACTTGCCGGCGTGACAGTCTCGGTGCTCAATCATTCCGAATACGGCACCACGGCGACGGGTACGGACGGGACGTATACGCTGCCCTTGGAATCCAGCGGGACCATGACCGTCGCATATTCCATGACCGGTTACCTGCCGGCCCAGCGCACCGTCGCCGTTCGCTGGAATGATATTGCCGCAGTAGAGGATACCGCACTCCTTGTCCCGGATGACAAGGCGACGGCCATCGTCTTCAACGGCAACGCTGGTTCCGTCATGACGCATGAGAGCACACCCGTGACGGACGATTCCGGCACGCGTTCGGTGTCTCTGGTCTTTACCGGCGACAACAAGGCTTTCGAGGTGGATGCCTCGGGTAATACCGTGCGGGAGCTGACTGAAATCAAGGTCAGCGCCACGGAGTTTACCACGCCGCAGTCCATGCCGGCCAAGCTGCCGCCGACTTCGGCCTTCACCTGGTGCGCTGACATTCTAGTTGATGGCGCACAGCGAGTACGCTTCGAGAAGCCAGTAGTTGTATGGCTCAATAACTTTATTGGCTTCGATGTTGGAGCTGTCGTGCCAGTTGGGTATTATGATCTGGATAAAGCCGCATGGATACCTTCTGAAAACGGCGTTGTCGTAAAGTTACTTGATACTGATGGCGATGGAATTGTTGATGCTCTGGACGCTAATGGCGACGGAGAACCTGACGATCTTGATGGTGACGGCTCTATTCACAATGAAGTTGATGGCCTCTCTGATCCCACGCGTTACAAACCAGGAGATACGTATTGGCGAGTTAGTGTCTCGCATTTCACGCCTTGGGATTTCAACTGGCCTTCGGCTTCAGGTTCTGGTGACTCCGGCCCAAACCCTGCTCAACAACCTGGTGGTGATGGTGATTCAGATGATGATGATTGCAAGACATCTTCAGGTTCATCCGTTAGTAATAGGATGCGATTTCTGCATGAAGATATCCCCGTATCTGGGACAGGATTATTTTTGCATTACGCGAGTGATCGTGTCGACGGATATAAGCATGTTGTCACTCTCCCAGTGACCGATGGCACTTATCCTGCTGGGCTTAAAACTGTCACCGCGAGAATGCTTGTAGCCGGGCGATCTTTCTCCCAAATCATAGCGCCGGGACCAAGCAAAACCTTAGAATTTGTCTGGGATGGACTTGACTATTTGGGACTTCCGTCAAATGCTTCATATGCATATGTGGAAATTGGATATATATATGACGCATATTATTATTTGCCACAGAGCGGTTCGCAACAAGCCTTTGGGCAAATTGGAGAGACGGCAACCCCGTTTCTAGCTCGAAGCAGTAATACAAAATGGAAAAGTAGTATAGTTAAACTAAATCGATCAGATTTTAACTATGGGGGAGACGTTGCGAGCGGGTGGACACTATCTATCCATCATCGTATGAATCCACAGGATCTGGATATTTTATATAAAGGCGATGGGACAACAATTCAAAATTCTGGAAAGAATGTACATCGTGTTTTTATGCTAAACAACGGCACTTCAGGCCCGGAACTCGATTCAACACCACACCCAATCGCAGTATCCTCTGCGGGAAAACTTTATGTTGTCGATCGGAAGTCTCGTGTATTCCAATCAGAACTTGACGGGACAAATCCAGTATTAATCGCAGGCGGTGGAACAAAACAGTTAAGTACGACTGCGCAGTCAGCCCTGGATGTCTCGATTACTGTTGTTGGACCAATTCTCCCCGCTCCAGATGGGAGCCTATACATCATTAGCAGCCCTAGAATTCTCAAGTTAGATACCGACGGGATGATACGGATTGTCGCTGGAACCTGGTCATCCAATTATAACGGCGACGGAATTCCAGCCGTAACTGCCAATCTCAATCTACCAACAGGTCTTGCTCTCGACTCAGAAGGCAACCTTTATATTGCTGATCGAGGAAACAATCGCATCCGAAAAATAGATAAAAACGGAATAATAACAACATTTGCCGGAACTGGCCAAGGTGAGTCATATAATTGCATTCCTGAGGGTACTCAAGCCTTGAATCTCAATTTTTCACCTAGGAGTTTGGCTTTCGACAATGAAAATAGATTGGTTGTTACGACTTGGGTTGGAAAGGTTTTTCGAATTAATGCTTCTGGAACTGTGGAATCTCTTGTCGGATGCAATACAAGTGGTCCCTATTGGCCAACGCCAAATCTGCCCTTGAATAAGTATTCTACTTTTCATTCGACTGATTTGAAGATTGATAAAGACGGGAATATATATCTTGTTTCATCAACTAGTGGTTGTCAGAATTCTATATATAAAGTAGACTCGTGCGGAATACTGCATGCCGTTGCAGGTAGAGTTACTTATGAAACGCCAGATAATGCAGGATTTAATTTCGACATTCCTGCGTCGTCTTGGTATATTGCGGCATCTCCAAATGGAGATATCTATTACACTGACAACTTAAATGATCCAAATGTCAGCCGAATCATTCCTGGATCGTTTACAGTCAACGATGATAATGGGCAACGTTATGTTATGTCCGAGACTGGGCGGCATCTGCGCACGGAGGATCAGGAAACCGGCAAACCAATCTACGAATTTGGCTATGATTCAGATGGGAATTTAATTTCCGTCACAGATCAATTTGGCAGTGCCGTGACTATTCAGCGCGGAAGCGGGGGCACGCCCACGGCCATCGTTTCTCCGGATGGCCAGCGCACATCCTTGACCGTGGATGGATCCAAACGCCTCACTCAGGTTGCCTATCAAGATGGCGGCTCGTACGGATTTACTTACGACACGGCCGGCTTGCTCCTTACGGAGACCGATCCAAACGGCAATAATTTTAATCATGCGTATGATGCAAACGGTCGGGTGACCACAGTCAGCGATCCTTTGGGGGGGCTGTGGACTTACAGCAAAACGTTGCAGACAGACGACACCTTGTATGAGGAAACTACGGCCGAAGGATTGGTGACCTCCTACGAGGATCAGCATTTGGCTACCGGCTACTATTCCACCATCACCGACCCCAACGGCGGTGAAACCAGTTACTTCCGCTCCCCTGACGAAAAGCAAATCAAAAAAACGACCTCCTGCGGTTGGACCTTCAAGCTTACGTATGCCGACGACCCCCGCTTTTTCTATCCTTATGAGAAGGGCGAGACCAAAAGTACTCCCTCCGGGCTCTCCCGTGTCACCACATCCACAGTCGCCTATACTGCCGACACGGACGACACGTTGCAGTCCATCCTGCGCACGGTAACGGTCAACAGTAAGGCCAGTACCTTGCGCACCGACCTGACCGCCGCCACGCGCACGCTGACCACGCCTGTCGGCCGCACGGCCACTGTCACGTATGATCCAGCCACCTTGCTTACCAAATCCGTGGCCATGACCGGCCTTGCCGCCACGAATTTTACCTACGACGGTCGTGGTCGGATTACCGGTCAATCCGCCGGGACGCGTAGCATCACGACCACTTATGATTCCGCCGGCAACGTGGCCTCGGTCACCGATCCGCGCAACCTGACCACAAGCTTCGACTACGATGCCGTTGGCCGGCGTACGGCCATCCACCGGCCTGACAATTCGGTTGTGCGCTTTACGTACGACAAGATGGGCAACATGACCGTGCTGACCACGCCGGCCAACGTGCCCCACGATTTCGAATACAATGCCGTCAATCGCAATTCGGCCTATGACACGCCGCTGTCCGGCTCCTACGTTTACAGCTATGACCGCGACCGTCGGCTGACCAAAATCAGCTTTCCCTCGGGCAAGTCCATCACGCGTGCTTACCAGGATGCCCAGCTTGCCAGTGTGACCATGCCGGAAGGCACGGTCAACTATACGTATGAGCCGTGCGGCTCCACGGTGAAAAGCCTCTCGTTCGGCACGGAGGGCATCACCTATGGCCACGACGGGCCACTCGTCACCTCCGTGGCCCAGTCCGGCACTTTGGCGCAGACCATCAGCTATGCTTACAACAGCGATTTCAAGGCCAAGAGCCTGACCTACGCAGGCTCTGCCAATGCCTATACCTACGATAACGACAACCTACTCACCGGTTCCGGCGGCTACACCATTGCCCGCGACAGCCAGAACGGGCTTGCGACCTCGGTTTCCGGCAACGGCCTGACCGAGAGCCGGACGTTTAACGAATACGGCGAGCCGGACGCCTGGACGGTGACCGTGAGCAGCCAGGAGGTCGCCAATTACGCCCTGACCCGCGATGCGGCCGGCAACATCGCCACCCGCACCGAAACCGTGGCCGGCGAGAGCCACGAGTATGCCTACGCCTACGACAACGTGGGGCGCCTGACCCAGGTGACCAAGGACGGCGCCGTGGTGGAGAACTACACCTTCGACGGCCCGGGGACCGGTCGCACGTCCGAGACCAACACGCTGCGCGGCCTGACCAACCGGACCTACGCCTACGACGACGAAGACCATCTGACATCGGCCGGAGACGCGAGCTTCACCTACGACAAGGACGGATTCCTGACGGGGAAGACCGTGGGGAGCCAGACGACCGGGTACACGTATTCGAGCCGTGGGGAACTGCTGCGGGTGGACCTGCCTGACGGGACGGTGGTAGAGTACGTCCACGACCCGCTCGGCCGGCGCATCGCCAAGAAGGTGGACGGCACGGTTACCGAGAAGTATCTGTGGCAGGGCCGTACCCGGCTGCTGGCCGTCTATAACGGCTCCGGTTCTTTGAAACAACGTTTCGAGTACGCTGACGCCCGCCTGCCCGTGGCCATGACGGTTGGCAGCACGCGCTACTTCCTGGTCTACGACCAGGTCGGATCGCTACGGGCGGTGACGGACGCCTCGGGGAGCGTGGTCAAGACCGTCGAGTACGACAGCTTCGGCAATGTTATCGCCGACAGCGACGAGGCTCTTGCCGTCCCCTTTGGCTTCGCGGGCGGGCTCTTTGACACGGACACGGGACTGACGCGGTTTGGCTTCCGGGATTATGACGCCGATGTGGGACGGTGGACGGCCAAAGACCCGATCCTGTTCGAGGGTGGGGATACGGATCTGTATGGGTATGTTGTCAATGATCCGGTAAATGGAGTGGATCCAGATGGTCGATTACTTAACTATCTTGTGAAGAAGCTTTTTAAACAAATTGGGAAAAAGATTGGCGACAAGCTAGCTGGAGGAGATACTGATGAATGGCCAGAGCAATATGAAAAGGAACAATTGCAAAAGTATTTAGATGATGATAGCAACAAGGATCCAAACTCAGGTCAAAAAGATCCAGCAAACAGTGGCGATGGGGATGGTGATGATGCCGGCAAGGATAAGAATGGCGGGGGAAATTCTTGCCCTGATAAATAAACACCTATGACAAGGATTTTATCATATGAAAATTTCAACTAAGTTTAATGCGGCGTTGTTTTCTTTTTACATTTACTGTAATGCCTTACAATATTTTTTTACTGCTGACAACGAAATAAAAACTCCTTGGGATAGATTTGACGCCCTCTATCCAAATATGTCAATTGCCTTGGTCGTTATTTTTATAATAACAATAATAATCTCAGCCGTCGCAATTTTGAAGTATTTTTGGAATATATTCCTAGCAGATGTTTTCAAATTGCGGCAAATCGATTTCCAGGAATCACTAGCAATAGTTCAATTAATATTTATTACTACATGCGTTTATAAAAATTAGGCTTTTTTTTGTCCTTCCGGGTTTCCGTGGGTAACCAGACACTCATACCTGTTTAGGATAGAGGTCCAATCCGCCACAGAAGAAGTAAATGGCTGTCTTGAAGAGTTCTCGATTCCGGTAGCCGCAGGCCCTCCGCTTGATGGCCATGATCTTGCTGTTGAGCCCCTCCACCACGCCGTTGGTGATCCGATGCCGGCAAAAGGTCAGGATGTTGTCCAGGTGCCGCCCGACGTTGCGCATCGGGGACAGATCTGACTTCTTCACCCAGGTCAGCCAGCGCTTCATGAGGGCCTGTAACGAAATCTGTGTAAACCTCCACTAAGGGGCGAAAGCCCCAGGAGGTTTCCGTGCTGATCAACCGTGACGAACTGGCCAGGAAGGTGCTCGAGGGAGAGATCACCAGCCTGGACGACCTCAATTCCGTTCTCCGTTCGATGATCAAGGACGTGGTCGAAACGGCCATGGGAGCCGAGATGACCGGCTTCCTCGGTTACGACCGCTACCAAACTCCGGACAGCGGTCCTGGTAACCGACGCAACGGCTACAGCCAGAAAGAGCTTGCCTCGAAGGTCGGCCCCATCGTCATCGATGTGCCCCGGGACCGAAAATCCGAGTTTGCGCCAGCCATCGTTAAGAAGCGCCATAAGGACATTGGCGGCTTCGAGGAACTCATTCTTTCCATGTATGCCAAGGGGATGAGCACCCGCGATATCCAGCACCACGTCAAGGAAATCTACAACCACGACATCTCACCCGAGACGGTCAGCCGCATTACTGACGCCGTCATCGACAAGGCCAAGGAATGGCAGAATCGGCCACTGGAGCCGATTTACGCTATCGTGTTCATGGACGCGCTGTTCCTTAAGCTCCGGGTGGATGGCCGGGTCAAAAACGTGGCTGCGTACCTCATGGTCGGTATCGACCTGGAGGGAAAAAAGGAGTGTCTGGGCATTTGGCTTGGGCAGAGTGAATCAGCCAAGTATTGGCTCAACGTGCTCAATGAGTTCAAAAACCGGGGTGTAAACGACGTGCTGATTTTTGCCGTGGATGGCCTAACTGGCTTTCCCGAAGCCATCAGAGCCGTGTACCCCCAGGCTGAGATTCAGCGCTGCCTCGTTCACCAGGTCAGAAATTCGCTGGCGCAGATGGCCTGGAAGGATCGCAAGGAGGTTGCCAGCTCCCTGCGCTCGATCTACACCGCTCCAACAGAGGAAGCCGGTCTCATGGCCCTGGCCGAGTTCGAGGAAACCTGGGGGCGGAAGTACCCCCATGTCGTGCTGTCCTGGAAACGGCACTGGCCGGAACTGGCGACTTTCTTCAACTATCCCGAAGCGGTGCGGCGGCTGATTTATACCACCAACCCCATCGAGAGCCTCAACAGCCGGGTCAGAAAAACCGTGAGGGGGAAAAGCGTCTTCCCGACGGAGATCGCCCTGTTCAAGGCCCTGTATCTGGCGGTGGCCGAAGCCGAGAAGCGGTGGACGATGAAGACAAGGAACTGGCCAGAGATCATGGCCCAGCTTTCGATCTTCTTCCAGGAGAGGCTCAAAGACTATCTCTGCTGAAACGTCAACCAGGGGCGTTTACACAGTTTTTGGGACACTCCCGGGGATCATGCCCTCGGTCATGGCCAGTTGCCGAATGCGCCGCGTGTCCGAGGTCTCCATGATGAGCTCTTGAATACCATCGGTCATCTTGATCATTTCATAGATGGCAGTTCGTCCTTTAAACCCGGTGCCCAGGCAATGTTCACAGCCAACGGCGCGAAAAACCTGTGGAGCAGGACGGTCGGCTAGCCTCAGGCTGGCTATTTCCTGGTCCGAGAGGACATCAGGCCGCTTGCAGGCCGGGCATAACACCCGGATTAACCGCTGAGCGACGAGCACCCGGCAGGCGGAGGCCAACAGAAAGGGCTCGATGCCCATATCCACGAGTCGAGTGATGGCTGTGGCTGCATCGTTGGTGTGCAGGGTGGAAAACACGAGGTGTCCGGTCATCGCGGCCTGGACAGCGATGCCGGCGGTCTCGCGGTCGCGGATTTCTCCCACGAGAATGACGTCCGGGTCCTGACGGACCATGGACCGCAGCCCAGAGAAAAACGTCAGATCGATCTTGGGGTTGACCTGCATCTGGGCGATGCCTTCGATCTGATATTCTACGGGGTCCTCGATCGTGAGGATATTTTTGTTGGGCGTATTGATGTGTTGGAGGGCAGCGTACAAGGAGGTGGTCTTGCCGCTGCCCGTGGGGCCGGTGACCAGGATCAGGCCATGGGACAGGGACACGGATGCACGCAGATCCTCAAGGGATTCAGGGGAAAGCCCCAGTTCCGTCAAGCGTAAAATTTTGGCGTTCTTGTCCAGGAGCCGCAATACGGCCCGCTCGCCAAGGGCCGTGGGGAAAATGGAGATGCGGATATCTACTACTTGCTCCCCCAGCCGAATCTCAATGCGTCCATCCTGGGGAAGACGTTTTTCGGCGATATTGAGCCGGGCCATGACCTTGAGGCGGGACAGGACTGGGGCCTGCAGGTTCTTGGGGATATTGTCTATGGGATGGAGCACGCCATCGAGACGATACCGCACCTTGAAGTCGGCTTGTCCGGGCTCGATGTGAATATCACTGGCGTTATTTTTGATCGCCTTGAAAATAATCTGGTTGACGAGTTTGATCACGGGGGCACTGCTGGTCTCGTCAAGAAGGTCGCGGCCAATGCCTTCCTCGGCGGGGACCTCAAACTGAAGGCCCACGTTCTCGTCCATGTCCCACAAGGCAGCGTCGAGTCGCCCCTCGGCTTTTCCATACGAACGGTTGATCGCCGAAAGAATGACCCGGGCCGGGGCCAGTTTGGGCTTTGCCAGGGGCAAGCCTAGGAGCTGACGAAAATCATCCAAAACGTTGAAGTTGAACGGATCGGCTACAGCCGCCTGCAAGGTTCCATCTTCCTCGCGCAGGACCACGGACAGATTTGCTTTCAGATAGGCGATGGGAAACGGTTCGACATGGCCGAAGTCCAGCCTGTCATCCTCGATGGAGGAAAGCATCTCAAAGCCGAACAGGCGAGCGAAAAAATTGAGAAAATTATCCTCGTTAACATATTTTTGCTCCACCAACAATCGGCCAAGAGACTCCCGGCTTTTCCCTTTACTGAGCGACTCTAGGATCCCACGGACTTCATGACGGTCCTTGCCACTTTCCTCGACCAGAAGATCCTCAAGGTACGGCACAGGCAAGCCGGCTTCATCCCACGTAGTGCGCTCATCCTGCCCCGAAACGTTTTTGGCTCGCCAGGGCCAGCAATTAAAGGAAATCACGGCAGAATCCTCAAGAAGGCGTCTTCTCGTACCAGTTCCGGCGTACTGGACAATCCTTGAGCTTATGATTCCAAAACGTCATTCCGTATACCTTGAAATATATGAGCTTGTTCTATTATTAATCAACAAACTGTACGCCTCCGGCTCATCAATTACAATCATTTTGGGAGATGGGATCCAGGGAAGACAGCTTCCTATCTGAACTTCGAAGTCGGTCACGTCCGTCAACGTGGTGTAAATTCCAGTGTGCTTGAGGTGGCAATCGGTCAGGCTGCCCTAGGTGGAATTTGGGCTGGCTGCGCCTCGTTGGGTTGGGTGTTGAGTTCGGCCATGGCCTCAACCTGCATGTAGCGGCTTTGCAGCTGCCACTCGTCGTTTTGCTCCAGCAAGATGGCCCCGATGAGCCGGATGATGGACTGCTCGTTGGGGAAGATGCCGACCACATCCGCCCGCCGTTTCACCTCTTTATTCAGCCTTTCCAGGGGATTGGTGCTGTGCAGCTTGACCCGGTGCTGTGTCGGGAACGTCATGTAAGCCAGCACGTCGTGCTCGGTTTCATCCATGAAACTGGCGAGCTTTGGCCATTTTCCGCGAAGCTGATCGGCGACATGCCTCCAGGTTTGGCTGGCGCTGGCCGCGTCCGGCTGCAAAAAGGCCTGACGTAGGGCGGCGGAAACCATGGCGTGCTGCGATTTAGGGACGCGAGCTAAAGCGTTTCGCATCCAGTGGACCCGGCAACGCTGCCACGTGGCTCCGAACGTCTTGGCGATGGCGGCCTTGAGACCTTCATGGGCATCGGAGACGACCAGCTTCACACCGGCGAGGCCTCGACGAAGAAGGCCTTTGAGGAAAAAAGACCAGAACGGCTCAGCTTCGCTGGGGCCGATGTGCAGCCCCACGATTTCCCGACGGCCTTCCGTGTTCGCGGCCACGGCGATTATGGCGGCAACGCTGACCACCCGGCCGCCTTCACGCTGCTTGAGGTAGGTCGCGTCCAGCCACAAATAGGGCCATTCTCCCGTCAGCGGCCGAGAAAGAAAGGCATGGACCCGTTCATCGATGTCCTTGCGCAGTTTGGACACCTGGGACTTGGAGATGCCGGAAAGGCCCATGGCTTGGACAAGATCATCCACGCGCCGCGTCGATATGCCGCCGATCCAGGCCTCCTGGATGACGGCCACCAAGGCGCGCTCGCTGGTCTTGCGTGGCTCCAGGAAGGGCGGAAAGTAGCTGCCCTGGCGCAGCTTGGGGATGCGCAGTTGCAGGGAGCCGACGCGGGTATCAAGGCTGCGGTCCCGATAGCCGTTGCGATAGCTGACCCGCTCGGCGCTTCGTTCGTGGCGGCAGGCTCCGATCAGACCGTCCACATCGGCTTCCATGAGAAGCTGCAAGACCGCTTCCGCCAGGGAGCGGAGAAAATCGCCGCCGTCGGCCTTTTGCATCAGCTCGATTAATGCCATGCTGTCCTCGGCCATCGTGGTCTCCTTTGGTTGCAGGTGCGGCTTCGCAACTTCACCTTACAGCCAATCGGCCCGATGGCCACCTCGCTCATCCCGTCCAGGCTGGAGGTCCCCCCCCCGGCCTGGACGACTCCAGAATTTACACCACCTCCGTGGACTCTACCGAATTCCGGGCAATCAAGCGGTATTGATTTTTATTTCAGTAAGATAGGTGGAAGAGACTCTCTCTCATGAAACCAAATACCTTGTCGCACCCGAGCAACCACGCGGAGTCAGTATATATTGCGGGCTATATTTATTTGAAATAATTTCTAAAAACTTAAAATGCTACGGAATTAATATCTGTATAACGTGAAATTATTTACAAGGGCAAATTTATCACCTATTCATATCAAAGTTTTGTTTCCTTGTTTTTGTTGAGCACAGATTTTCTAGCCCGTTCCCGAGAGGAGGCATCATGTCGCGCCGCGCTCTGGGTCTTATTCTTGGCCTGTTCCTGCTCGTTCCAGGAACATTTTCTCTGGCCCAGGCCGACACGGTGGTCTTCGACAAGACCTACACCGTCGGCTGGCCCACCGTGCTCGTTTCCCATGATGCCTTTTCCGTGAACGAAACCCAGGAGGCGACTTGCGTCGTCACCAAGGTGGACAACGGCAAGAAATTCAAAAGCGGTTTCCTGTGGCTAAACGACAAAAAATTGCTTGGCGAAAACGACCTGCACGGCGACAAAACCGTTTTTGAAGTCCCGGTGACACTCAAGAAAAAAAACAATCTCTGGATTTATTGGCACGGCCAAAAGGGCTCGGCTGTGACCGTGGAATTTCGGATCAAGAAGCAGGCCCTGCCTCCCACGGCCTCTCTGACCGTCGATCCCACGGCGGTAACCGTGGGCAATTCGGCCACCTTGACCTGGACCAGCCAGAACGCCGACACCGTGACCATCGACAACGGCATCGGCCAGGTGCCCACTTCTGGCTCTCTGTCCGTAACACCGGCACAGCCGACGACGTACACCCTGACAGCGGCCAACGCTGTGGGCCAGGCCACGGCACAGGCTTCCATTCGCTTACGCGCCGATGTCGCGCCACAACCCGAGGGGAGCTTCGGGGCGCAATATCAGGATCTCATCCCCTGGAACACCAAGCTCGCCTCGTATGACGCCAAGCGTTTTGCTCTGGTGACCGGGCGGGTCCTTAGCGCCGCAGGCACACCACTCCCCGGGGTAACGGTCTCGGTGGCCGGCCGGACCGAATACGGCTCCACGCATACCGACGCCGACGGCCGCTACAACCTGCCTCTCGAGTCTACTGGGAGCATGACCGTGGTCTATTCCCTGGCCGGCTACCTGCCGGCCCAGCGCACGGTTCCGGTCCGCTGGAACGATACGGCCGTGGTCGAAGACACTTTGCTCCTGATGCCGGATGCCAAGACAACGAGCGTCATCTTTAACGGTAATCCCGGCTCGGTTATGACGCATGAGAGCTCGCCGGTGACAGACGCTTTTGGCAAGCGCTCCGCTACCCTGGTGTTCACGGGTGACAATAAGGCCTTCGAGGTGGACGCCTCTGGCAATACGTTAAGAGAATTGACTGAGGTCAATGTCAGCACCACGGAATTCACCACGCCAGCGTCCATGCCGGCCAAGCTTCCACCGACCTCGGCCTTCACCTGGTGTGCGGACATGGTCGTGGACGGCGCGAGCCGGGTGCGTTTCGACAAGCCGGTCATTGGTTGGCTGGACAATTTTCTCGGTTTCGAGGTGGGGACGATTGTTCCGGTCGGTTACTACGATAGGGACAAGGCCGTATGGGTACCTTCCGACAATGGTCTCGTGGTCAAACTACTCGACACCAATGGCGACGGGGTCGTGGATGCCTTGGACGCGGACGGCGACGGGCAGCCCGATGATTTAAACGGCGACGGTTCCTTCGTCGATGAAGTGGAAGGGTTAAGCGACTCCACGCGCTACAAGCCCGGGGAGACCTATTGGCGCTTTAGCATGAGCCATTTCACGCCATGGGACTGCAATTTCCCTTATGGGCCGGCAGCGGGCGATGAGCCGCCCAATCCCGGGCAGAATCCCGATGGCGGCGGAGGATCGGACGACGACGACTGCAAAACCTCATCCGGCTCCTCGGTCAGCAATCGCATGCGGTTTCTTCACGAGGACATTCCCGTCCCCGGTACAGATCTGACAGTGCATTACGCTAGTGACCGCGTACCTGGATATAAACACATCATTACTGTACCTGTCAGCGGAGCCACGGTGCCGGCCACGCTCAAAAGCATGACGGCTCGAGCCACAATTGCCGGAAGAGTCTTTGAGCAGGTCTTGCCGCCCGAACCGAACAAGACGGTGGAATTCGTCTGGGACGGTCTGGATCAGATGGGAGAGCACTCCAAGGCTGCCACAGCACAGGTGGAAATCGGTTTCACCTATGATGCGGTGTATTATAAGCCCGACCCGTCAAAAGCCGCCGAGACCCCAACTCCAGCCTTTGCTCGGCTCGGGGACATCATCACTGCGGTCAGGACCAGACAGGAATACACTGTTTGGAAGCAACAGACAGTGACGCTAAACCGCTCAGATTTCGACATGGGTGGTGATATTGCCCAGGGTTGGACACTTTCCGTCCATCATCGGATGAATCCTGTAAACCCAGGCATTCTGTATAAAGGCGACGGCAGTATTCTCAAGAATGCCGGCAAAGGCCCACTCGCTATTGTTCAACAGACAAATGGCACCAATGGTCCCACGCTTGATTGGTATTATCAAAAACCTATAGGTATCAGCCCAGATGGAATGCTCTATGTCGGTGACGCGAAGGAAAGAATATATCGCATGGAGTTAGATGGCCGCAATCCTGTCCTGATCGCCGGAGGCGGCACCAAGAGTGTCACAACGACACCGATTGAGGCGCTGACCGCGAGCCTCGGCAGCGTAAAAGTCATGCGCTTTGCTGCGAACGGCAGTTTGTACATGGTGAGCGCCACCAAGGTATTTCGGCTTGATACGGACGGGACGATACGGGTCGTGGCCGGCAACGGATCCACGCACTACAACGGCGACGGCATCCCGGCCACAGCCGCGAGTCTTTATCACCCAAATGGCTTGGCTGTTGACGCCCAAGGCAATCTCTACATCGCTGATCAGTATAACAACCGCATCCGAAAAGTTGATCAGAACGGCATCATCACGACGTTTGCCGGCACAGGGGCCGGGGCGTCCAGTTCTTGTCCTCCGGCTGACGTCCGAGCCGATACGTTGGCTCTCGGGCCTTTCGGAGGCATGGACATCGATGCGGAAGGCCGGCTTCTTGTAGGAACTTCATCGAGACTTTATCGGATTGAACAAACTGGGAATGTAACAGTCCTTGGCGGATGCGGAAAGAGGTCGTCTGACCATATTCAGCCAAACACTTCCATAACAAGTTATATTAATTTTGGTTTTTTTGATATAAAAATTGACAACGATGGCGGATTTTATGTTGTATCAACCGCTCCAGGGGCTTATTGTTCTATCTTAAGAATAAACTCAGATGGCATAGTTTCTACAATAGCTGGGAAAATAACAGTTGGAACCCCAGCAAATGTTGGATTTAACTTCGACATTCCTGCAGAGTCATTTCACATAACAGTAGCGCCCAATGGAGATCTATTCTATACAGACAATTTATACAAACAAAATACAAACATCAGCCGCTTGGCGCCGTCTTCACTTGTCATCAACGATGATAACGGCCAGCGCTACGTCATGTCCAGCGCCGGCCAGCATCTGCGCACCGAGGACCAGGAAACCGGCAAGACCATCTACTCCTTCGGCTATGACGCGGAAGGAAACCTGACGTCCGTCACGGACCGTTTCGGCGCCGTCCTGACCATCGAGCGTAGCGGCGACGCAGCTACCGCCATCGTCTCTCCGGACGGCCAGCGCATGGCCCTGTCCGTGAACGACAGCGCACTTCTCACCCAGGCCGCCTATCAAGATGGCGGCGCCTACGGGTTCAACTATGATGCCGGCGGGCTGCTCCTGACCGAGACCGATCCCAACGGCAATCACTTCGTCCACGCCTATGACGCCAACGGCCGCGTGAGCACCGTCTCCGATCCTTTGGGCGGCAAGTGGACCTACACCAAGTCTATCCAGCCCGATCACACGGTCTATGAGGAAACGACCGCTGAAGGGCTCATCACCACCTACGAGGACCAGAATCTTTCCACAGGGTATTTTTCCACCATTATCGACCCAAGCGGCGGAGAGACCGCATACTCCAGAACTCCTGACGAAAAGCGCGTGACCAAGACCACCTCCTGCGGTTGGACCTTCAAGCTCACGTACGCCGACGATCCGCGTTTCTTCTATCCGTATGAGCAAAGGGAGGAGAAAAGCACGCCGTCCGGACTCAAACGGGTCACCGAATCCACCGTGGCCTACACTGCCGGCACGGATAATACGTTGCAGTCCATCCTGCGCACGGTGACGGTCAACAGCAAAGCCAGCACCCTCCGCACCGACCTGACCACCTCTACCCGTGTCCTGACCACGCCAGCGGGCCGCACGGCCACGGTCACCTATGACCCGACCTCCCTGCTCACCGCATCGGTGGCCGTGCCGGGCCTGGCCACCACGAACCTTAGCTACGACGCTCGGGGCCGTATCAGCGGCCAGTCCGCCGGAACGCGCAGTGTCACCGCCACGTACGATACCGCCGGCAACGTGGCCTCGGTCACCGATCCGCGCAACCTGACCACCAGCTTCGCTTACGACGATCTGGGGCGGCGCACGGCCATTTTCCGGCCGGACAACTCGGTGGTGCGTTTTACTTACGACAAGATGGGCAATATGATCGTGCTGACCACGCCGGCCAACGTGCCCCACGATTTCGAATACAATGCCGTCAATCGCAACTCGGCCTATGTTACGCCGCGTTCTGGCTCCTACGTCTACAGCTACGATCGCGACCGTCGGCTGACCAAAATCAGCTTTCCCTCGGGCAAGGCCATCACGCGTACTTACCAGGATGCTCAGCTTGCCAGTGTGGCCATGCCGGAAGGCACGGTCAACTACACCTATGAGACGTGCGGCTCCACGGTGAAAAGCCTCTCCTTCGGCACGGAGGGCATCACCTATGGCCACGACGGGCCACTCGTCACATCCGTGGCCCAGTCCGGCACTTTGGCGCAGACCATCAGCTATGCCTACAACAGCGATTTCAAGGTCAAGAGCCTGACCTACGCCGGCTCGGCCAACGCCTACACCTATGACAATGACAACCTGTTGACTGGTTCCGGCGGCTACACCATTGGCCGCGACAGTCAGAACGGGTTGCCGATTTCGGTTGCCGGCAACGGTTTCAGCGAGAGCCGGACCTTCAACCAGTACGGCGAGCCGGACGGCTGGACGGTGACCGTGGGCGGCCAGACGGCGGCCACGTATGCCCTGACCCGGGATGCGGCCGGCAACATCGCCACCCGCACCGAAACCGTGGCCGGCGAGAGCCACGACTTTACCTACACCTACGACAACGTCGGCCGGCTGACCCAGGTGACGCGCGACGGCACGGTGGTGGAGCGCTACGCCTACGCCGGCCCGGGGACCGGTCGCACGTCCGAGACCAACACGCTGCGCGGCCTGACCAACCGGACCTACGCCTACGACGACGAAGACCATCTGACATCGGCCGGAGACGCGAGCTTCACCTACGACAAGGACGGATTCCTGACGGGGAAGACCGTGGGGAGCCAGACGACCGGGTACACGTATTCGAGCCGTGGGGAACTGCTGCGGGTGGACCTGCCTGACGGGACGGTGGTAGAGTACGTCCACGACCCGCTTGGCCGGCGCATCGCCAAGAAGGTGGGCGGGGCCATCGTTGAGAAATACCTGTGGCAGGGCCGTACCCGGCTGCTGGCCGTCTACGACGGCTCCGGTTCCTTGAAACAGCGTTTCGAGTACGCCGACGCTCGCCTGCCCGTGGCCATGACGGTTGGCAGCACGCGTTACTTCCTGGTCTACGACCAGGTCGGGTCCTTGCGGGCGGTGACGGACGGCTCAGGGAGCGCGGTCAAGACCGTCGCCTACGACAGCTTCGGCAACGTCATCACCGACAGCAATGCCGCCCTTGCGGTGCCCTTTGGCTTCGCGGGCGGGCTCTTTGACACGGACACCGGGCTGACGCGGTTTGGCTTCCGGGATTATGACGCCGACGTGGGACGGTGGACGGCGAAGGACCCGATCCTGTTCGAGGGCGGGGATACGGATCTGTATGGGTATGTGGTTGGGGATCCGATAAACAGGGTAGACCCAATAGGAAAATTTGCATCTATCGTCGGAGGCGCTGTGGCTGGTGCGATAGGTGGTTCACTTGCTGGTGCAATAACAGGTGCAGCTTCTGCTATCATTACAGGTGGCAATGCGAGTGCTATTATTACATCTGCTGCTACAAGTGCATTAATAGGGGGGGCTGTTGGCGCTGTTGCAGGAGGACTAGCCGGTGCAGGGATAGTTGGTCCGTTAGGGTTAGCGGCTGGGGATTTCTTTGCCGGAGCGATGGTTGGAGGAGATGCTGGTGAAGGGTTCGCTTTGGGAAGCAAGTTTGGTACTGCTATAGGAATTATTGCTGATGCAATTATAAATCCAAAAGACGCTGATGGGTCAATAAATGGCTCGGGTGGATCTGGTAGCGGTTCGGGTGGATCTGGTAGCGGTTCGGGTGGATCTGGTAGCGGTTCGGGTGGATCTGGTAGCGGTTCGGGTGGATCTGGTAGCGGTTCGGGTGGATCTGGTAAAGCTCCCTGCCCTTGATAGCATATTGAAGAAGTGTGCCCTTGAGTCTCAATTGCGTTTATATTTTAGAGTTCGATTGATTAACGTTTCTAGCTCTCGTTGTCGAAAGGAACTTAGGTGCCGGGATATTCTGCAGTTTGCAAAGCAGCTGCTAAAAATAAACATCTATCCCATCTACTAGTGAAACGATCTATGCGAAAGTTTGTGGCGATTTTATGCTCGGCAATTGTGTTGGCATTGTTGGTCAAAAGGATATACAATGAAAGTGATATGCGAATAAGCGTATTGGCTTTCATGTTTCTTCTTGTGTTCATAGTTTATATTTTAAGCATACTGCTTGACACATTTTTTCCCCGGAGCTTGTTATTTAAGAAGTTGACAGCCTATTTAAAAAAATATAGCTCAGCTATTGACTATCTAGTGTTCATCGTAATTGGAGTCATATTTGAACTAATTTTTTCAGTGAAGTCGTTTGACAACATTGTTTTTGAATATATGAGACTGTGTTTTTTATTTATTGTGTTTGTAGTAATTTTGTATTTTATATTTTGCTTAATTAAAAAAATAGTATCGCGTGACAATTGACTTGTTGTGTGGTATTAGAATCACTGGAGGCAAGGCTGAAATGTTCAGAGCATTTAGTTCTCTCTTTGAATTGATAGTTTTGATGCCGGTAAGTGTCGTTAAAAAGTGGATGGGCCAACCCAGAAGGGAGTGTCCCAAAAACTGTGTAAACCACCCCGGTTGATGGTTTAGCAGAGATAGTCTTTGAGCCTTTCCTGGAAGAAGATCGACAGCTGGGCCATGATCTCCTGCCAGTTCCTCGTCCGCATCGTCCAGCGCTTCTCGGCTTCGGCCACCGCCAGATACAGGGCCTTGAACAGGGCTATCTCCGTCGGGAAGACGCTTTTCCCCTTCACGGTTTTTCTGACCCGGCTGTTGAGGCTCTCAATGGGGTTGGTGGTGTAAATTAACCGTCGTACTGCCTCGGGATAGTTGTAAAACGTCGCCAGCTCCGGCCAGTGCCGTTTCCAGGACAGCACGACATGGGGGTACTTCCGGCCCCAGGTCTCCTCGAATTCGGCCAGTGCCATGAGGCCGGCTTCCTCTGTTGGAGCGGTGTAGATCGAGCGCAGGGAGCTGGCAACCTCCTTGCGGTCCTTCCAGGCCATCTGCGCCAGTGAGTTCCTGACCTGGTGAACCAGGCAACGCTGGATTTCAGCCTGGGGATACACGGCTCTGATGGCTTCAGAGAAGCCGGTCAGCCCATCCACGGCGAAAATCAGCACGTCGTTCACGCCCCGGTTCTTGAACTCATTGAGCACGCCGAGCCAGTACTTGGCGGATTCGCTTTGGCCAAGCCAAATCCCGAGGCACTCCTTGCGTCCCTCCAGGTCGATGCCGACCATCAGATAGGCCGCAACGTTCTTGACCCGACCATCCATGCGGAGCTTGAGGAACAGCGCGTCCATGAACACGATGGCGTAAACCGGCTCCAACGGTCGGTTCTGCCATTCCTTGGCCTTGTCGATGACGGCATCGGTGATGCGGCTGACCGTCTCGGGCGAGATATCGTGGTTGTAGATTTCCTTGACGTGGTGCTGGATATCGCGGGTGCTCATCCCCTTGGCATACATGGAAAGGATGAGCTCTTCGAAGCCGCCGATGTCCTTCTGGCGCTTC
>NZ_AECZ01000034.1 GCF_000179555.1 Solidesulfovibrio fructosivorans JJ] | reverse complement strand
GGGAGGGGGGTCCGGGGGGAACCCTTTCTTCAGAAAGGGTTCCCCCCGGATTCTCTATTCTTCCTCCGCTTCCTTCTTCCCACTGACGAGAAGCGCCACCGGGAAGTCCCGCAGCACGTCCTTGATGTAGCATTCGCCGCAGGAGAACCGCCGGCCGGTCATGACGTCGGTGAGTTCGGTGATGCCAGGGGCGGATTCCATAAGCCGCGTATCCTCCCAGATGCCGCCCAGGGCGAAGACGGACTCGCCCCGGGACAGCGCGGCGATGCGCCGGGGCACGATAGCCAGGGCGGCCTCGCCCTCGAAGGTGCGCCAGAAGCCGAAGAGGCGTTTGGCCTGGCTGCCTTCGAACCGGGCCGGAACATAGGCCCCGGAGGTGAAAAGCGCCGGCTGGGCGCGTCTGGCGCAAAGCCCCCGCCACAGCGTAAAAAACTTCACCCGGCCGTCCTCGGGCGCGGCGATGAGGGACGCGCAAAGCGCCGCCGGATCTGCGTCGAAAGCCTTCTCGAGGGCGGCGAGTCGCTTGGCCCGGGCGGCGAAATCCACGGGGCGCCGGTTGTCCGGGTCGACGAAGGACAGATCCCAGTCCTCGGTTCCCTGGTACAGGTCCGGCATGCCGGGACAGGCCATTTTGAGCACCATCTGGGCCAGGGAATAGGAAAAGCCCAGATCCGTCACGCGGCGGCAAAGCGGCGCGAACGCGTCCAGAAAGGCATTCCTGGGCGAAGCGCGCAACATGCGGGCGGCGAAATCCGTGAGCGCATTTTCGTATTCCAGGTCCGGATTGAGCCAGTTGGAGCGTTCCTTGCCCTCGCGCACGGCCTTGATCAGAAACGCGGCCAGCCGCTCCTTGAATTGCGGCAATTCTCCGGGATCGACCGGATAATGGGCCAAAATCGCCTGATAAAGCATGTACTCGTCGTTTTTATCCGGCGCGAGCTTGTCCCCGATCCGAGTCTTGCGGCGCTGGTTGGTACGCGAAAAGCGAATCAGCGCCGCCCGCCAGACGTCGGGAAGCTCGGAAAGCGCGGCCAGACGCAGTCGCGCATCCTCGCCGCGCTTGGTGTCGTGGGTGGCGGTAGCGCTCATAGCCGTGGGCCACTGTTTGGCCCGGTCCTCCATGACGTGGTGGAAGGCCCCCGCCGAAAGGCCGAAGGTCCCGGGCTCGCCGCCCACTTCGTTTAAGCAGAGAAGCCTGTTGAGCACGTAAAAGGCCGTGTCTTCCACGCCCTTGGCCATAAGCGGACCGGTCACCTGCTGGAAGCGCATGGCGATCCTGGCCCACTGCATCTTTTTCCCCTCGCTGAAGTTCTCGTCGTATTGCAGAAGCAGGAAACGCTCGAGAAAATCCAGCTCATAGGCCAGGTCGTCGTTGTGGAGCTTGGCGCTGCGCACGGCCGTGCGGATGTACTCGATGTCCACCGGCCGGATGGCATCCGGGGAGATGTAGGTGCGGTAGACCGGAAAATGGGCCAGCACCTCGGACAGCGCCCGCTTGGTCGAACGCAGGGTGATGTCGAAGCCCTGCCGGTCCAGGCTGGAAACGGCGTTTATCAACCGGGCCAGATTTTCCACGTCGCCATACATGTGGGTTTCGATGATGCGGCGCTTTTTCCAGACCACCAGATCCTCGGCCCGCTGTCGTCGGCCGGTGTAGCCGGCGTAGATCTTTTCAAAGGCCTTTTCCCTGGTCCCGTCCACGAAGAGATGACAGACGGCGTTCATGAAATCGTAGCCCGTGGAGCCGGCGATGGGCCAGAACGCGGGCAAGGGCTCGTCGCCGACGCAGATTTTCTCCACCACCAGATAGGCGTCGCCGACAGCCTCGCGCAGCCGGCGCAGATAGCGCGAGGGATCGTAGAGCCCGTCGATATGGTCCACGCGAAGCCCGGAGAAAAGCCCCTCCCGCACCAGCTCCAGAATCTTGCCGTGGGAGTGGCGAAAAACCGCCTCGTTTTCGACCCGAAGCGAGATGAGGTCGTTTATGGAGAAGAACCGGCGATAGTTGATCTCCTCGCCGGCCACCTTCCAGTAGGACAAGCGGAAGTACTGCTCGTACAGGATGTTTTCCAAAAGCGCCCGACGATCGCCCTGGCCCTCGATCTCCTCGGTGCCGTTGACCTTGGCCAAATTGCCCTGGACATACTCGCGCACGGGCGGGCTTGTCTCGATCAGTTCGTAGAGCATCTGCTTGACGAAATAGATCTGGTCGTAGCGGTCGGTCTGGGGATCGTCTGGCGGCAGGGACTTGATGGTGTAGAGAATGCCGAGGAGCTTGATGAAGTCCGGGGAATCGCGGCCGATCTTGCGGCGCAGCGCATCAAGGCCCAAGGTGAGGATCCGCAGGTACGAGTCGATGCGCAGCGGAAAGCGCAGGTCGTAGTAGCTCACGAAAAAGCCGTCGCGGTCGAACCCGATGGCGATCTCGCCGTTTTCCAGGGTGCGTCCGTAGAAGTTGCCGAGAAACGGGGCCAGCATCCGGCCCTTGATGCTTTCGTAGGGATGGTCCCAGTCGATGTCGAAGTAGTGGTAGTAGCGTGACGAAGGGCCATTTTCCAGGACGTCCACCAGCATGCGGTTGTCGCCGGAGACGGCCATGTGGTTGGGCACGATGTCCTGAATCCAGCCGAGACCGCGTTTTTTGGCTTCGGCGGCCAGGGCGCGGAACTCCTCTTCGCCACCGAGTTCGGGATTGATCTCCTTGTGGTCGCACACGTCGTAGCCGTGGGTCGATCCGGGGCGGGCCCGGAAGATGGGCGAAGCGTAGATATGGGTGACGCCGAGGGCGGCCAGGTAATCGAGGACGGCCCGGCAATCCGTGAAGGTGAAGGTCGGGGAAAACTGCAACCGATAGGTGGCAAGCGGCGCGCTCATGCCGGCACCCTCACATGCAACGCGTCGGCCACGGCCTTGAAGGCGGCCAGCCAGCGGCGGGCGGCCCCGTCGCCCCCGGCCGCTTCCCCGGCCTTGTCCGGGTAGTGGCTGCGCGAAAGTTCGAACACCACGTTCTGGGCCTTCCAAAGACTGAGCCCCATGGACAGGCCGCCAAGGCGCGCCAGGGCCTCCTTGACGTTGTCGAGGACCCTGACCTCCCGGGGCTCCTTGCCGAAGGCCGCCAACCGGCGGTTGACCCACTGGGCGGCCAGAAGCCCCAGGGCGTCGTTATCCAGGGAGAGTCCGAAGTCCCTGGCTTCCTTGATGCGCCCGTCCAGGCGCTCGAGGTCCATATCCTCTCCGGCGAGCAGCCGCTTGAGATCGGTTTCCACGACAAAGGCGGCGGCGTCCAGGAAGTGGCGCGGCGGCGGCACGGACAGCCATTGCAGGAAGCGCAGCACGGGGTAGTTGTTCTCGAAAACCTGGCGATAGGTGGCCTCGGCCTCCTGGTAGGCCGGGGAAAGCACCTCGGCCACCACCTTGCGCTGCTCGTCGCGGAACAGGTGCCAGATGGAATAGATGTTCTGCCCGAAATGGGCGTCAAGGGTGCGGATGGTCTCGGGCAGGTCGCCGCGCTCGAAGGCCCGACGCAGGGCGTCCTCCATGCCGCGCATGGCCTCGGGGTCCCCGAGGGAGGCGATGCCGCAGGTCAGGTTGTGGTCGCCGGCATGGATGACGGCGAACTGCACGTCGAGGTGCTCCAGCGTGACCACCGAGGCGATCGAGGCCCGTCCCGTCACCAGGCGCGACCGGCCGGCCCGCTCGCGAAGCGCGATGGTGCCGTTCACCGTATAGCAGCCGAAGGCATACTCTTCGGGATAGTCCTCGAACAGCGAGGAGATGGCGTAGTGCGCGCCGACCCTGGGCAGGGCCACGGCGGCCGGCTTGGCGTATTTTTCATAGGCGGTAAGCCCGCTTTGCAGCACGTTGCTCGGGGCCTGGCGCAACTTTTCGGCAAAGGCGCTTTCCAGGGAGACGCCGTCGAGCTCCAGGCCGAGCTGGATGGCCCGGGCGGCATATTGGAGGATCTGCACCGTCTCGATGCCGGAGATTTCGTCGAAGAACCAGCCGCAGCTGGTGAAAATGAGCATGGCGTAGCGCTGCAATTCCATGAGCTTGAGCGCGGTGACCATGTTTTGCGGCGAAAGACGCTTTCTGGAGTGGGCGGCGAGAAAGGCGGACACCCGCTCGGGGGAACGGTCGAGCATGACCTCGATGTAGGCGTCGCGGGCCTTCCAGATGCCTTTAAAATAGGCCGGGGCCAAGCGTTCGTGGATCTCGACGCACTTGTCGCGCAGCCAGTTCATGGCCTCCCGAAGCGGCGCGCGCCACTGTTGGTTCCAGCCGCCGTGCATGCCGGAATTGCAGCCGCAATCGGAACGCCAGCGCTCCACGCCGTGGATGCAGCTCCAGGAGGAATTCTCGAAGATCGCGGCCTCGAACCGGGGGGGGTGCCGGTCGAGGTAGGCGGCGTAGTTTATGAGCTCGACCGAAGGGTCGGCGTCAATAAGCGACAGGCAATAGGTGAGCGCCATCTCGCCGAAGGAGTGGTGGTGGCCGTAGGTCTCGCCGTCGGTGGCGATGTGCACGATCTGCGGCCAGTCGCGGCCGGCGTCGGTAAAGGCGGCCATGAGCCGGGAGTGGAAAGCCTCGCCCGTGGCCAGCATGTCGCCGAAGGCCAGGTCCTGGGAGATGGGGCCGTCGTAGAAAAAGACGCTGATGGATTTTCCCCGGGGAAGCTTCACGAGGTAGGGCGTGGTCGGGTCCACCCGGCTGTCGGAGACGTCCTGCCAGGCCCCGCCGCCAAGGGGCCGCACCCTGGCCGCCTGCCTGGGGGCCAGGACTGTGAAGCGGATGCCGGCGTCGGCCAGGATGGTCAGGGTCTCCAGGTCCACGGCCGTTTCCGGCAGCCACATGCCCTCGGGGTCGCGCCCGAACCGGGAGCGAAAATCGGCGATTCCCCAACGGACCTGGGTGATCTTGTCGCGCCGGGAGGCCAGGGGCATGATCATATGGGAAAATGCCTGGGCCATGGCCGAGCCATGCCCGTCGAAGCGCTCCATGGACAGCCTGTCCGCGTCCACGATGGCCTGATGGAGTTTGGGGTGGTGGCGGTGCATCCAGGAGAGCAAGGTGGGGCCGAAGTTGAAACTGATCTTGGAATAGTTGTTGATGATGTCGACGATACGGCCTTCGCCGTCCAGGATGCGGGAGGCGGAATTGGGGCCGTAGCACTCGGCCGTGATGCGTTCGTTCCAGTCGTGATACGGATGGGCCGAGTCCTGGACCTCGACTTCCTCCAGCCAGGGGTTTTCCCGTGGCGGCTGGTAAAAATGGCCGTGAATGCAGATGTAGCGGCTCATGTGGGCATGCTCTCCGAAAATTTGTACACGCAGGCGCAATGCGCCGGCAGGGAAAAAAAGCTCGAGGACAGACGCTCTGGCGACATGGCGCCCCAGCCGCCGAAACGGACCTCGGCGGCGTCCAGGAGCCGGACGTAGTCGCCGGGCCGGCCGGCCGTGCCGACCTTGACCCGGGTCGGACGCTTGCCGGCATTGAAGAGGCACAGGTAGCGGCCGTCGGCCCCCCGACGCTCCATGGCCAGGGCGCGGTAGGCGTCCAGGGGCCAGACCCGGGTCAGGCGGCGGCGCGTGTCGGACAGAGCCGGGCTTGCGGCGCGAAGGCGCAACAACTCCCGGTACCAGGCGAACATGGCGGCGTGATCGGGCGAGGCGAGCTTGGCCCAATCCGGACGGCTGGCCTCGAAGGTCGCCTGGGCAAAGGGGTCCGGCGGCTCGCCGCGCCAGCGAAACGAGGCGAACTCACGCTTGCGCCCTTTGCGCACCGCATCGACGAGTCCGGCGTCCAGATGACTGATACAGTAAAGAAACGGCCTGTCCTCGCCCCACTCCTCGCCCATGAACAAAAGCGGCGAGCCCGGGGATAAAATGAGCAGCGCGGCG
Source organism: Solidesulfovibrio fructosivorans JJ] (assembly GCF_000179555.1). NCBI lineage: Bacteria > Pseudomonadati > Thermodesulfobacteriota > Desulfovibrionia > Desulfovibrionales > Desulfovibrionaceae > Solidesulfovibrio > Solidesulfovibrio fructosivorans. The sequence continues at coordinate 37,775 of NZ_AECZ01000034.1, read as the reverse complement.
GCAAGCCTGGCCGCTTCGGGGCCGACCAGCGTGACCAGCCGTTCGCCAAGGGCCCGGTTGCCGATCTGGTCGTGGTTCTGGATGCAGTTGATGAAGCGGTCGGCCGGGAGATGCGCGGCGTCGCCGCCCCGGCGGTGGCCGAAAAACGGGGAATGACGTCCGGCGTAGGCAAAACCTTCGGCCATGGTCGCGATCAGGTCGTCGCGGCTACCGTAATCGGCGTAGTAGCCACGCTTTTCCCTGGTTAGTAGCGCATGGACGGCGTGGTGGAAATCGTCGTTCCAGACGCCGTCGAGGCCCATGCCGCCGGCGGCTTTTTCGGTAATGACGGCCGGATCGTTGAGATGCGTCTCGGCCACGACGAAGACGCGCCGGCCCGCGCCGGCCGCCCAGGCCTGGACCCTGTCGGCCAGTTCGGCGGCCACATGGACCGGACTCTGGTCGTAGATGGCGTGCACGGCGTCGAGGCGCAGGCCGTCGATATGATACTCCCGCAGCCAGTAAAGCGCGTTGCCGATGAAATAGTCCCGCACCGGGCCGCTGCCCGGGCCGTCGAAGTTGACGGACTCGCCCCAGGGCGTGTGGTAGCGGTCGGTGAAATAGGGGCCGAAATCGCGCAGGTAATTTCCTTCGGGGCCGAGGTGGTTGTAGACGACGTCGAGGACAACGGCGATCCCGGCGGCGTGACAGGCGTCGACGAGCCGGGCGAGCCCTTCCGGGCCGCCGTAGGCCGCGGCCGGGGCATAGGGATAGACGCCGTCGTAGCCCCAGTTGCGCCCTCCCGGAAACTGGGCCACGGGCATGAGTTCCAGGCAGGTGACGCCCAGTTCGCGCAGGTGCGCCAAGCGCGTTATGGCCGCGTCGAAAGTGCCTTCCGGGGTGAACGCGCCGACATGGATTTCGTAGGTAACGCGATTCTCCGGCGCGGGCGGGGCAAAGCCGGCGTCGGTCCAGGCGAAGGCGTCGGTATCGACCAGGGACGAAGGGCTGTGGACGTCGTCGGGCTGATGGCGCGAGGCGGGGTCGGCCCGGCGAAGGTCGCCGTCGAGTTCGAACAGGTAGCGCGCGCCAGGGGCGAGCCCGGCTGTTTCGACCGTGAAATAACCGCCCGCAAGCGGCTCCATGGGGAGATTCAGGTCTTTTTCAGGCAGGATCAGGGCAAGTTTTTTGCGTTTGGGCGCCCAGACGGTGAAGCGCCAGGAATCGGAGCCGGTTTTTTGCGGGCCGACCGGCAACGACCCGGAGAAGATTCGCTGCATACATATTTGTATGCACCAATCTCAAGGAAGGGTCAAATCACGATGACAGCCGGATGCGCTGCGCGTGTCACGCCTTGGCGAAAAGCAGGCGCGCCAGATCGGGCAGGGTCTCGACCTTGGAGCCGAGCCCGGCGGCGTTCGGGCACAGTATGGGGCCGTAGCCCAGGCGCTCGGCCTGCTTGAGCCGCGTGTCATGGCCGGCCACGGGACGGATGCGGCCGGACAGGTCCACCTCGCCCCAGAAAACCGCCCCGGCCGGCAACGGCCGGTCGTAAAACGAGGACAGCACGGCGGCGGCGATGCCGAGATCCAGCCCCGGGTCGGGAATTTTGAGCCCGCCCCCGATCTTGGCGTACAGGTCCACCTGGCCGAGGTTCAGGCGCAGGCGCTTTTCCAAAACCGCCAACAGCAGGTGCAGCCGGCCGACGTCGAGCCCCAGCGCCGCCCGGCGGGGCATGGACAAAAAGGATTTGGCGGCGAGCGCCTGGACCTCCACGGCAAAAGGCCGGCGTCCCTCCACGGCCATGACCACGGCTGAGCCAGATACGGCCGGGTCGCGGTCGCCAAGGAAAAACGTGGAAGGATCGGGCACTTCCGAAAGCCCCCGTTCGCGCATCTCCATGACGAGCAATTCGTCGGTCGGACCGTAGCGGTTTTTGAGCACGCGCAGGATGCGGAAAAGATGGCGGCGCTCGCCTTCGAGGTAGAGCACGGTGTCGACCATGTGCTCCAGGAGCTTGGGCCCGGCGATCTGGCCGTCCTTGGTCACGTGGCCGACGAGCATGAGGCAGGCCTGGCCGCGCTTGGCCGCCTCCACACAGGAGGCCGCGACGCCGCGCACCTGGGAAACGGAACCGGGAGCGCCCTCCACGCCGGAAACATGCATGGTCTGGACGGAATCGACGATGACGAGGTCCGGGGCGGGCGTCGCGCCAAGGATGTCCACGGCCGCGCCGGCATCGGTGGTGGCGGCGGCGAGAAGCCCCTCGTGCAGGACGCCAAGGCGCTCGGCCCGGGCCTTGAGTTGGGGCAGGGATTCCTCGCCCGAAACGTAGACCACGCGCCGGCCGGAGGCGGCGGCAAGGCCCGCCAGTTGCAAGAGTAAAGTGGATTTGCCGATGCCCGGTTCGCCGCCGAGCAGCACGGCCCCGCCCGGGGTCAGCCCGCCGCCGAGCACCCGGTCCAGGCCGTCGATGCCGGTCGGCGCGGGAGTGAAATCCTCGCCCGGATGGCTGCCCAGCGGCACGGGCGTCGCGGAGGCGGAAGCAAGCGCCTTGGAGCCGCCCGGCCCGGCCAGGCCCTCGACCAGCGTGTTCCAGGCCCCGCAACGAGGACACTGTCCCCGCCAGGTGGGGGACACCCCGCCGCAGGCCGAGCACGTGTAGACTTTCTTGGCCTTGGCCGCCATGCCGTTGCCGCCGCTCCCGTCGCGCCCGGGGGAAAAGGGCGCGGCACTACTGCCGGGGAGGGTCCTTGACGTCGATGACCTTGACGCCGAATTCCTTGACCGCTTCGGGCGGATCGAAAAAGACGACCATGAACGGCGCTTCGCCGCCCGGGGCGATGTTGGTGTTGTTGGTGAGGATGCCGACCTGGGACGTCAGCGCGTTTTTCAGCTCGTCGCGGGTCATGACCTGCAACTGGAACAGCGAAACCGTATTGCCGGCCAGCTCCTGCTGGGAGGCGAGAGAATCGCCCTTCTCGTCGAAGAGCGTCGCCTCGAGCTTGATCATTTCCTTGGGCGTCTTGAAATTGTTGACCGCCTTGCCCTCGATCACGAAAAGCTGCCCCGCCTTCTCGTTGGACACGTAGTACTGGCGGACGTTTTGCAGCATGATGTCCTTGACCTTGGCCGTCTCCTCGGGCTTTTTCGCGCCCGCCTCCTCGGCGGGTTTCTCCGGCGCGGGCCTTTCGGCCTTCTCGGCCTTGCCGCCCTTTTCCGGCGTTGCCGGGGCCTCGGCCGCCGGTGGCGTCGCCTCCGGCTTGCCGGCCTTTTTGCCCGGCATCAGGTCGAGAAAATAGATGGCGGCGAACATGGCCGCGAGCACCAGCACCACGGCGCCGATGATGATGCCGATGCGACGGCGTCGGTCTTTTGACACCGCACTGCCAGGGAGCGGAATGTCCGCCACGTCGTCGAGGCTGAATCCCGGCTTGACCGGGCCGGTGTCGGGCTCCTCCTCGGGCTCTTCCCCTTCGGCCGGAGCCTCGTAGGATTCGGAATGAAAAAGATCGGGCGGCACGTCGTCCGAAGCGGCCTCGGCGACACGTTCCTCCGCTGCGGGAGCAGCCTCGGCCGCGCCCGCGGCGGCCGGCGTTTCGGCCATATCGTCGGGGAAATCGAAATCCGACAGGTCGTCCGAAGGGGCTGCCGCCGGAGTCGGCGGATCGACATGGAAGACCTTGCGGCATTTGCCGCAACGCAGCTTGGCGCCGTCCGGGCCGAGGCGGTCATCGGGCAGATTGAACTTGGACTGGCAATTCGGGCACTGTACTATCATGGCGATTTATCCCATGCCGGTTGCGGTTTGGGTCACGCTATGCAATTTCGAGGCCGCACGCTACCCAACCAACTCGTACACGCCGCGCAGCCGGCGCAATCGTTCCCCCACGTCCATGCCGTAGCCCACGAGATAGACGGGCGGCGCGGGGAACCCGACGAAGTCCGCCGTCACGTCCACCTCGCGGCGATAGGCCTTGTCCAGCAAGGTGCAGACCTTGAGGCTGGCCGGATTGCGCCGCGACAGGATTTCCAAGAGATAGGACAGGCTGCGGCCGGTGTCCACGATATCCTCCACCAGGAGCACATGACGTCCGGCGATGTCGGTTTGCAAATCCATGAGAAACTGCAGTTCTCCGGGCGCGGTGCCGGCGCCGTAGCTGGCCACCCGGATGAAATCGAGCACCGGGCAGAAATCCAGGGCCCGCAACAGATCGGCCATGAAGGGCAACGCTCCCTTGAGCACGCCGACCATGACCACGTCCTTGCCGGCGTAATGGGCCGACACCTCCCGACCAAGCTCGGCCACCCGCGCCGCGATGGCCGCTTCGCCGAACACCTCGCGCAATGTTTCCGCCATGTTCTCCGAAATCTTCCTTCGGTTTCGCGCCTACATTTCCATGATCAGCGCGTGTTCGTCGCACTCGGGAAATTTCGGGCAGTTGATGCAATCGGCCCAGACCTTCTGCGGCAGCTGTTCCTTTTCCGCCGGGACAAAGCCCAGGCGCTCGAAGAAATGCGGCCGGTAGGTCAGGGTGAAAACCTTGAAAATGCCAAGCGTCACGGCGTCGGACAGGCAGGCCTCCACCAGCTTGCCGCCCCAGCCCTGCTTCTGGATTTCCTCGCGCACGGCCAGGGAGCGTATCTCGGCGATATCCTCCCAGGTGATGGACAGGGCGCAGCAACCGAGAATGCCCGGGACATCGTGGCCGGCCAGGACGAAAAAGTCGCGTAGGTGGCTGTAAAGCTGGTTGAACGAGCGCGGCAGCAGGAATTCCTTTTTGGCGCAGTCCATAAGCAGCGCATGGATCTGCTTGACGTCCTGGATTCTCGCCTTGCGAATGAAAAGCTTGCTCATGAACCGATGTCTTTGAGCAGGGTATCTATGGCCTGCCGCAGCATGTCGCCGGGCATGTACCCGGCATGGTTGACCGCCTGTTGCCCCTTGCCGTCGTAAATGAGCGTCTTGGGGATCATCTTGACGCCGAAAGTGGACATCACGTCCGGATCGGCCAGATGGACCGGGAAATTGAACGGCGTCTGCTTGACGAAGCGGAAATACTCACCCTGGTCCTGGTCGAGGGAAACGCCGATGAAAACGACCTTGTCAGGCGGGTAATGCCTGCGGGCCTCAATGAAGTCCGGAATCTCCATCAAACAGGGTCGGCACCAGGAGGCGAAAAAGTCCACCACCACGACCTTGCCCTGGGCGGCCACAACGGCGTCGAGCACGCCCTGCCCCTTGATCGGGCCGGCATCCTGGGCCAACCCGCGCGATACCGACGCGAACAGCAAGGCCAGCATGAAAAAAACTATGCGTTTGCGCAAGGATAATCCTCCGAAATGACGACTTCAAAGCGGGCGCGGACGCCCGCTCCGTGCCAGATGCTTTTAGGATAAATGAAGCTGGGGGGAAACCTTGTCTTCCGAAAGGTTCTCCCCCCAGGCCCCCTTTCCAAAGACTTTCAATAAAACTCGCGTGTTGGTAAAAAACCAGCACCCTTTGAAAACTTGAGGAAGGGGAGAGCGCGAGAGGGGAGAACCCTTTCTTGAAAGGGTTTCCCCTCTCGCCTTCTCTTCATCTTCCATAAAATCTTACCCGCCGATGAGGGCCTTGGCCTGGCGGACGGCGTCCACGGCGTCCGCGGCGTGGGCGTCGGCTCCGATGGACTTGGCGAAGGCGGCGGTCACCACGGCCCCGCCGACCATGACCTTGGCCGTAAGCCCGCGCTCCTTGACCAGGCGCACGGTGTCTTCCATGCGCACCATGGTGGTGGTCATGAGCGCCGAGAGGCCGATGATATCGGCCTTGCGCTGCTGGGCCTCGTCCACGATGCGCGCGGCGGGCACGTCCTTGCCCAGGTCGATGACCTCGAAGCCGTGGTTTTTGAGCATCAGACACACGATGTTCTTGCCGATGTCGTGGATGTCGCCCTCGACCGTGGCCATGACGATGCGGGCCTTCTCGGCTCCGGACGTTTCGGCCAGAAGCGGCTCCAGGCGAGTGAACCCGGCGCGCATGGTTTCGGCGGCGACGAGGAGCTGGGGCAGGAAGAATTCCTTGCGCTCGTAGCGTTCGCCCACTTCCATGATGCCGGGGATGAGTTCCTCGCTTAAGATCGAGGCCGGGGAGCGCCCCTCAGCCAGGGCGGCGTCGATGAGCCCATCGAGTTCGGCCCGCCGGCCCTTGATGACGGCCTGGCGCAGGGGGCTGCCCCCCTCCTCGCTCTTGGCCGCGGCCGCCGGAGCGGAACCGCCGCCGGACGAGGACGACTTCCAGCCGGCGTAGCGCTCGATGAAGCGGCCGGCCTGGGGATCGCGGTCGAGAAGCACCTCGCAGGCCGCGCCGGTTTCCATGAGCCGGGCCACATTGGGGTTGGCGATGGCCGCCGCGAGCCCGGCCCCCAGGCACATGGCGAAAAAGGCGGCGTTGACGAGCTCCCGGGCCGGCAGGCCGAAGGAAATGTTGGACAGGCCAAGGACCGTGGGCAGACCCCAGGCCTCGCGGCAGTGGCGGATGGTCTCCAGGCAGGCGAGTCCCGCCTCGGCCTTGGAGGAAACGGTGAGAGCCAGGGCGTCGACCAGGATCAGCCGCCTGGGGATGCGCAGGGACTCGGCCTGGGCGAGCAGCTCCTCGATGATGGCCAGGCGCTCGGCGGCCGTGACCGGCAGCTTGCGGCCTTTAAGCGGCAGCAAAATGAACGGCGCGCCGTGATCGCGGCAGAGGGGGCCCAAAAGCTCCATGCGGCCGGGTTCGCCGCTGATGGAATTGACCAGCGGCGTTGCCGGCGAGGCCCAAAGCGCGTTGGTCAGCGCCTCGGCATTGTTGGAATCGAGGCACAGCGGCAGGCGCTGGCGCTTGGTCAGCTCCAGGGCCAGCCCGGGAAGCGTCTTGGTCTCGTCGACCATGGGCGCGCCCACGTTGACGTCGAGGATGGACGCGCCGGCGGCCGCCTGCTCCTCGGCAAAGGCCAGGGCCTTGGCGTATTCCCCGGCCACGAGCTCGGCGGCCAACTCCGCCTTGCCGGTGGGATTGATGCGCTCGCCGATGACGGCGCAGGGGCTTTTGCCGCCGAGCGCCACGGTCAGCGCCCGGGAGGCGACGGCCAGGACCGGCCGGTCCGGCGCCTCGGGCCGCGTCCAGGAGCGCCCGGAAAGGGCCTTGGCCAGGGCGGCGATATGGGCCGGGGTGGTGCCGCAGCAGCCGGAAAGGGCCTTGGCCCCGAGGTCGGCGAAGCGGGCCGTTTTTTCGGCGAATTCCTCCGGCCCCATGGGGAAGACGGTCTGGCCGTTTTCCAGACGCGGCATGCCGGCGTTGGGCTTGACGAAAAAGGGCGTGGAAAGCCGCCGGGAATAGACCTCGCCCACATGCCGCATGTCGTCGGGCCCGGCGCCGCAGTTGACGCCGATGAGGTCCACGCCCAGGTTCTCCATGACGTCGACGAAGACCTCCGGCGCGGAACCGGTCAGGCTGGCCGCGCCCTCATAGGTCATGCACACGGCCACGGGCAGGTCGCACACTTCGCGACAGGCCAGCACCAACGCCTTGGCCTCGGCCACGTCGAAATGGGTCTCGCCGACGATCAGGTCGCAGCCGCCGGCGGCCAGCCCCCGAATCTGCTCGACGAAGGCGGCCACGAGCTCACGCAGCGTCACCTTGCCCAAGGGGGCGACGAACTGGCCCGTGGGGCCGACCGAGCCGGCGACAAAGGCCGTGCTCCCGGCCGCCTGGCGGGCCAGGTGGGCCATCTCGCGGTTGAGCGCGACAACATCCGTGCCGGCGGGCAGCTTGTACCGGGAACCGCCGAAGGTGTTGGCGGTGATGACGCGGGACCCGGCTTCGATGTATTCCCTGTGGGTGGCCACGATGGCCTCGGGATGGGACAGCCCGAAAAGTTCCGGCGACTGCCCCGGGGCGAGCCCCCGTCCCTGGAGCAGCGTGCCCATGGCTCCGTCGAAAACGAGGAGGCCCGCGTCCGTCAGCGCTTTTCTGAAATCGCCCACGTCATCTCCTTAAAAGTCTTGTTGAACCGGCGGATTGGCAAGGTGAAACGCGGCCGGTCTACTGAAAATCGTTGAAAAGGACAAATCAAAACTTTACACTGAATGATAGGCATGCGAGACGGCGCTTCCAGGCGGGAGCGCCACGCCGTATCAGCTACCGACTGCGCGCCTGCCCGCACCATCTAACCCGGCCTTTATCCGATGGAACATCGAGACGATCAAGATATTTCACCTGACGACGCCGATATCGACATCGACATCGACGACACGGAGCATAACGACGCCCCGGACGACGCCGAAGAGAAGGTCATCGACGCCGCGCCCGTCGACGATTTCCGGCTGCCGGCCCCCAGGGCCGGTTCATCCGGTTCGCTTTCCACGCGCGACCCGCTCCAGCTCTATTTGCGCGAGATCGGCAAATTTCCCATGCTCAAACCCGAGGAGGAGCAGGAGCTGGCCCGGCGCGTGCGCGATTCGGGCGACGAGAAGGCGGCCTTCCGCCTCATCTCCTCCCACCTGCGGCTGGTGGTCAAAATCGCCATGGACTTTCAGCGCCGCTGGATGCAAAACGTGCTCGACCTCATCCAGGAAGGCAATGTCGGCCTCATGCGCGCCGTGACCAAATTCGACCCCGACAAGGGCATCAAGTTCTCCTACTACGCCGCCTACTGGATCAAAGCGTATATCCTCAAATACATCATGGACAACTGGCGCATGGTGAAGATCGGGACCACCCAGGCCCAGCGCAAGCTGTTCTACAACCTGAACAAGGAGCGCAACCGCCTCCAGACACTGGGTTTCGACCCCAGCGCCTCCCAGCTTTCCGAAGCCTTGAACGTCACCGAGTCCGACATCGTGGAAATGGACCAGCGCCTAAGCGGCAACGACCTGTCCCTCGACGTGTCGCTCGGCGAGGACTCCACGTCCACCCGCCTGGACTTTCTGCCGGCGCTGACCCCCGGCATCGAGGAAATTCTGGCCGGCGACGAAATCTCGCACCAGCTCGAAAAACACATCCAGACCATCCGGCCCTCGCTCAATGAAAAGGAACTCGACCTGCTGGACAACCGCATCCTGTCCGACTCCCCGGTGACCCTGCGGGAGATCGGGGCAAAATACGGCATCACCCGGGAACGCGTGCGGCAGATCGAGGCCCGTCTTCTGGAAAAACTCAAGGAACACCTGTCCAAGCGCATCGAGGATTTTTCCTCGGATTGGATCCACAGGGAAGAATAGCGGCGCGGACCTCCGCCGGCCGCAAGGCCGATGGCGGACGGTCCGGGTTCGCCGCATCGGACGCCGGATATGCCTGACGCAACGAAACGCCGCTTTTCCAAGCGCCTGCCCGTGTTCATGGTGCTGGTGCTTTTGCCGTGCCTGCTTTCCAACTCCTGCGCCTCCAGCCGGCCGGCCCGGTCGGCCTATGCCGCCAAGGGCCTTTCGGCCAACGCGGACAGCGCCTACCGTTTTCTCGTCTACCAGGACCTCATGCGCCAGGGGAAAAAGGACGAGGCCGTGGCCGCGCTGGAGGAGTTGGTCAAAAAATACCCTTCGCCGGAACTGGCCGTGGAGCTGGCCAATCTCCAGTGGGGGCTCAATCAGCGCGAAAAAGCCACCGCCACCCTGGAGGCGGCCGCGACCGCCTTTCCGGCCTCGCGGCAGCTGACCCTCTATCTCGCCAACGCCTACCAGATGCGCCGCATGGGCGATAAGGCCGTGGCCACGCTCGGGAAATTCCTCGCCGCCCATCCGACCGACGCCCCGGCCAGAAGGGAGTTGGCCTCGCTTCTGGAAGACGCGGGCAAGCACAAGGAAGCCTTGCAAGTCCTCTCGCGCATCCCCGAGGCCGACCGCGACGCCGCGACCTGCTACCTCATGGCCAAGGCCATGGCCGGGCTCGGCCGAAACGCCAAGGCCGTCACGCTGCTGCGCCAGGCCGTGGACAAGGACCAGACGCTTCTGCCCGCCTGGCTCGACCTCGGCGGACTGCTCGAAAGCCAGGGCGACCTGGCCGGGGCCGAAGAGGCCTACCGCAAGATGCTGTCCCAGGACGCCGGCTCCCCGGAAGTCCAAGCCAGGCTCCTGCGGGTGCTGCTGAGGCGCAAGCAGCCGGATCAGGCCCTGAAGCTTTTGCGCGACGAAGCACCGGACAAGCCCCATCTGCTGGACGCCATGTCGGCCTTCCTCGAGGCCGGCTATACGAAGCAGGCCCGGCAGGCCCTGGACATGCTCGTGGCCGCCGATCCCGGGAGCCCGGACCTGCCGTTCTACAAGGCGGTCCTGGCCTACGAAGGGGACAAGAACCCCAAGAAGGCCCTGGAGATCCTGGCCGCAGTCGCGCCGGACAACCCCAATTACGACAAGAGCCTGAGCTTTCGCATCCAGATCGCCACGGAGCTTGGCGACTACGCCAAGGCCGAGGGACTCGTGCGCGAGGCCAGGACCCGCTATCCCGACCGCAAGGAATTCATCGCCGTGGAGGCCGCCCTGCTCGACAAGCGCGGCGACACGGCCCAGGCGGCAAAGGTGCTGGAAAAGGCCCTGGCCGCCTCCCCCGACGACCTGGACCTCCTGTACCGCTACGGCGTGGCCCTGGAAAAGCTCAAGCGCCGCGGCGAGGCCAAGGCCGTGATGGAAAAAATCGTGGCCAAGGACCCGGTCAATCCCGACGCCCTCAACTACCTCGGCTATTCCCTGGCCGAGGAGGGGCGCGACCTGGACAAGGCCGTGGACATGATCCGGCTGGCCCTGTCCAAGGAGCCGGACAACCCCTTCTTCCTGGATTCCCTGGCCTGGGCCCAATACAAGCTCGGGCACATCGACGAAGCCCTGGCCACCATCCGCAAGGCCGCCATCCCCAAGGTCAAGGACGCCATCGTCTGGGAGCACTACGGCGACATCGCCGCCGCCGCCGGCCACAAGGCCGAGGCCCAGAAAGCCTACCGCACCGCCCTGGATCTGGGATCGGAAAGCCCCAAGGCGGTCAAGAAAAAGCTCGGAGCCCTGTGATGCGACGCTTCCCCCTGCCGCCGCGCCTCCTCGTGTGGATATTCCTGGCCCTGCTCGCCACGGGCTGCGCCGCGCCGCGTCCCGGCCGGATGGGCTCGGGCGAGGCCAAGGCCGTGTACGCGTCCTTCGTGGCCGGCCAGGCCAAAAACACGCCGGCCCCGGCCTTCTCCCTGGCCGGCTCCATGAGCTTTAGCCGGGGCTCCCGCTCCGGCCGCCTCAACTTCCGCTTCTACGGCAACTACGTCGATCCCGTGCGCCTGGACCTGAGTACGCCCATCGGCGGGGCCTACGCCCACCTGCGCGAGGACGGCGCGGAATTTTCCGCCTTCGTGCCCGGCCGCGACACCCTCTACCGCCACGAGGGCACGCGGGAAGGCGCGGCCCGGCTCGGCATGCCGCTGCCCTTTACCCTGCGCGAGATGGCCGCCCTGGTCTCGGGCCGCTTCGGGGAACTGGTCCCGGCCCGATACGCCTCGGCCCAAAATACCGCCGACGGCTACGAATACCACTTTACCGGGGACCCGCGTCTTTCCGCCCTGACCCTTGACTTCGCGGGCAATCCGCGACATCTCACCGGGGTAGGCGTGGAACCCTGGCGCGTGACCTTCGATAACGACGAAGCCGCTCCCGGCATGGCCGTACCGGTCGCCCGCAAGCTGGTTTTGACCACGCCCGGCGGCACATCCCTGATCATTCGCGTCAAAAGCCTGCAGGCGCGCCAGTCGCCCTACCCGGCCGCCGACCTGGAACTGCCCGTTCCGCCAAACGCCACTGTGCGCGGGCTCGACGCCGCCCCGGGCGATTCGCCCCTGCCGGAACTGTAAGCGCCGCCCGCGTCAAGCCCCCTGTCGTCAACCGCCAACCGCGGAGCAATCATGCCCAAAACCGTTTTCATCGGCTCCGACCATGCCGGCGTGTCGCTCAAGGCCGCCATGGTCGAGCACCTGCGCGCCGCCGGCCACGACGTGACCGACCTTGGCCCCGCCGACGCCAAAAGCGTCGACTACCCCGACTACGCCAAGGCCGTTTGCGCCAAGGTCCTCGACACCCCGGGCTGCGCCGGCATCCTCATCTGCGGCACTGGCATCGGCATGTCCATGGCCGCCAACCGCATGCCCGGCATCCGGGCCGCGCTTTGCGTCAACGAATACCTGGCCCGCATGACCCGCCTCCACAACGACGCCAACGTCCTGTGCCTTGGCGAACGCGTCATCGGAACGGGACTGGCCGCCTCCATCGTCGACGTCTTCCTCGCCACGGACTTCGAGGGCGGACGTCATCAGCGGCGCGTGGACCTCATCGAATCCTGCGGCCTGGCCGCATCCCTCTAACCCCAAAGCCCATCAGAGGATTCTGCCATGACCGCCAACGCATCCGCCATCGACATCAAAGCCGTGCGCGCCATCAAGGGCCTGATCATGGACGCCACCCGCAAGGCCTCCTCCGGCCACCCGGGCGGGGCCATGTCCTCGGCCGATATGGCGTATGTGCTGTTCAAGGACTACCTGCGCTTCGACCCGGCCGACCCGAAATGGTTTGACCGCGACCGCTTCGTGCTCTCGGCCGGACACGAGTCCATGCTTCAATACGCCCTGCTCTACCTGCGCGGCGTTTTGACCATGGAAGACCTCATGCATTTCCGCCAGTTCCACAGCAAGACCCCGGGCCACCCGGAAAATTTCGACACCCCCGGCGTGGAATGCACCACCGGGCCGCTCGGCCAGGGCTTTTCCATGTCCGTGGGCATGGCCGTGGCCGAGGAAATGCTGCGCCAACGCCTGGGCGAGGATATCGTCTCCCACTACACCTACGTGCTGTCCTCCGACGGCGACGTGCAGACCCCGGTCTTCCAGGGTTCCGCCGCGTTGGCCGGCCTGTGGGGCCTGGGACGGCTCATCGTGCTGTTCGACAAAAACAGCGTCCAGCTGGCCAGCCCCACGAGCGTGTGCGACGACACCGACCACAAGAAGCTTTTCGAGGCCCTGGGCTGGCACGTCGTCGAGATCAACGGCCACGACCACGCCGCCATCCGCCAGGCCCTGGACGCGGCCCGGGCCGAGACCCAGAAGCCGAGCATCATCATCGGCCACACCATCATCGCCAAGGGCTCCTTCTCCATGGAAGGCAAAAGCGCTTCCCACGGCGCGCCGTTTTCCGACAAGGAAATCGAGGAGACCAAGAAGCTCCTGGAACTGCCCGTGGACAAGACGTTTTACATGCCCGAAGACGCGGCCGCGCATTTCCGCGCCCGCTTCCCCGAGCTGGAAACGGCCGCCAAAAACTGGAACAAGGCCCTGGAAGACCGCTTGAACAGCGATCCCGTCTTCGAGGACCTCTGGCGGCAGATCAAGCGCGCACCCGGCAACCGCGACCTGGCCTGGCCGGTGTTCGAGCCGAGCAAAGCCGTGGCCACCCGCTCCGCCTGGGGCGCCTGCCTGGGCGGACTCATCGACCAGATGCCGCTTCTGGTCGGCGGCTCGGCCGACCTGGACCCCTCCAACCAGACCGAAAAGTTCCGCGACATCACCGGGATCTTCGGCAAGGCCAACCGCAAAGGCCGGGCGCTTTGCTTCGGCGTGCGCGAGTTCCCCATGACCGCCATCGTCAACGGCATAAGCCTCCACGGCGCCCTGACGCCCTTCAGCGCCACCTTCCTCATCTTTTCCGACTACGCCAGAAACGCCCTGCGCATGGCCGCGCTCCAGCGCACGCCCGCCCTGCACGTCTACACCCACGACTCCTTTTACGTGGGCGAGGACGGCCCGACCCACGAGCCCATCGAACAAATCAGTTCGCTGCGGCTCATTCCCAACATGCTGGTCATGCGCCCGGCCGACGCCAACGAAACCGCGGCCTGCCTGGACGCGGCCCTGTCCCAGACCAGCCGGCCGACCTGCCTGCTCCTGACGCGCCAGAACCTGCCCATCCTCGATCCGGCCGCGTACCCGGCCCTGAAGGACGGCGTGAAGCACGGCGGCTACGTGCTGGCCGAGGCCGCCTCGGGCAAGCCGGACATGATCCTCATGGCCTCGGGCTCGGAAGTCTCGCTGGCCATTGCCGCCGCCAAGCTCCTGCCGGAAATCTCCATCCGCATCGTCAGCATGCCCTGCATGGAGCTTTTCAACGAGCAGCCCGAAGATTACAAAAACGCGGTGCTGCCGCCGGACGTGCCCTTCCGCTACGCCACCGAGGCCGGACGGCCGGAACTGTGGTGCCAATACACCGGCCGCCTCGACCGCGTGCACGGCATCTCCCACTTCGGCGCATCCGCCCCGGCCGGCAAGCTGGCCGAAGCCTACGGATTTACCCCCGAACACCTCGCCGCCAAGATCAAAGCCGCCTACGCCGCAAAGTAAGGCAAGGGGAGAAGAGACAAGAAAGTGCGAGAGGGGAAACCCTTTGAAAAGGGTTCTCCCCTCTCGCGCTCTCCCCTTCCTAAACTTTTTAACGGGGGGAATTCCCCAACAGGCTTTCCCGACAGGGCGTTTTAAAAAGAACGCCCTTTTTTCTTTTATTCCTTTCCCTCTTCATCTTCTCCATCTCGAAAGTTTAGACTTTCCACCTCGTTTCCAGTATCCCCCTTGAAAAGTTTTTTGGGGGGGAGGGGCGCGGGGAGGGGACCCTTTTTTTCAAAAAAGGGTCCCCTCCCCGCACGCCTTTTCTCAATAAAAGGAGCACCACCGAATGGAAGCGCCGGACAGAAATCTCGGGTTGGACTTGGTACGTGTGACGGAAGCGGCGGCGCTGAGTTCCTCGCGCTGGCTCGGTCGCGGCGACAAGAACTCTGGCGACCAGGCGGCCGTGGACGCCATGCGGCTTTCGTTCAACACCCTGCCCATCGAGGGCATGATCATCATCGGCGAAGGGGAAAAGGACGAGGCCCCCATGCTCTACAACGGCGAGCGGGTGGGCAGCGGTCAGGGCCATGCCGTGGACGTGGCCGTGGACCCGGTCGAAGGCACGAATCTGCTTGCGTACGGCCGACCGAACGCCATTTCCGTGGTCGGCGTCGCGCCGCGCGGGTCCATGTACGATCCCGGGCCGAGCTATTACATGCAGAAGCTGGTGGTCCCGTCCGAGGCCAAGGACGTGGCCGACCTGGACGCGCCGGTGGGGGACAATCTCAAAAAGATCGCCAAGGCGCTCGGCAAGGACGTGGACGATCTGGTGGTCTTCGTGCTCGACAAGCCGCGCCACAAGGCGCTCATCGAATCCATCCGGGCGGTCGGGGCGCGCATCCAGCTCCATACCGACGGCGACGTGGCCGGGTCGCTTATGGCCGTGGACCCGGACAACGTGGTCGACGTCATGCTCGGCACGGGCGGCACCCCGGAAGGCGTGCTCTCGGCCTGCGCCATACGGGCCCTGGGCGGCCGGCTGCTGGCCCGGCTCGATCCCCAGAAGGAAGAGGAAAAACAGGCCCTGGCCGCCGCCGGCATCGACTGCAAACGCATCTTCACCGAGGAGACGCTGGTCAAAAGCGACGACACCTACTTCGCCGCCACCGGCATCTCCGGCGGCACGTTCCTCCATGGCGTCAAATTCACCGGCACCCACGCCATCACCCACTCCATGGTCATGCGCGGCAAAACCGGCACCATGCGACGCATCGAAACGCGCATCCGGCTGGATAAGTTGATGGAAATCAGCGCGGTGAAATACGACTAGAGAGCCTCCGGCGGCCAGGGGGAAACTTTTTGAAAAAAGTTTCCCCCTGGACCCCCTTTAAAAACTTTCCCAAGGAGGCAGCATCTCCCCCGGAAATCTTTCCCTAAAAAATCAACACGGTAAAACCGTCGTTCATGTAGCGGGCCATGCCGGGGTGACCGTGCATATCGTCGAGCAGCGCGAAACCTTCGGCCACGGCCGCCTCCTGGCTGCCGAGCTGATGCGAGCAAGCCCTGCACACGCCGGCGATAAGCCCCAGGGCTTTGGTTTTCTCGAAAATCGCGTGCATGGGATTGTCCTTTTTGGCCAGCTCGGCCACGAGCTTGGTCGCCTCGCCTTCCAGGATCACCTGCACCTCGTAGTCTTTTTCCCGAAAATCGATGGCGTTTAAAAGCACGTGGATAAAGCAGGACAGGTCGCCGCGAAAAGCGAAAAGCGCTACCTTTTTCATAGCAAGCCTCCTTTGCGGCGCGGGCCGGGCGTCACACCTTGCCGACAGGCGCCAGGTAGATGGTGAATTCCGTTTCTCCGTCGAGCCCGAGCAGGGCGTCCATGGCTTCCTGGTCATAGGCGGCGATGGCGCAGGTGCCGGACCGGATCGCCTCGCAGGCCAAGTACAGGTTCTGGCAGACATGGCCGGCATCCAGGGCGATGACCTTGTACGAAGCATCCCCGTAGCGCCATTCCATGCGCGCGGGAATGGTCGTCCAGATAAACGTCGCCGCGCCCCGGGCCACGAAGCGCTGGTTGAACGCGGCCTGCCCGAGCTGCATTTCCAATTGATCGGACGCGGCCAGAGGCAACAGCGCGTGCTCCACCGGCAAATAACGGTACAGCCCCGGAGCGACGCCCTCCACCCGAAAGATGGCGAGATAGGTTTCCAGGGCATGGCGGCAGCCGGCCGAGGGCACGGTCCGATACGCGACCGTGGACAGCGTCCTGCGAATGCCCTGGGTGCTCCACAGCAGGAAGGACAGTTCCTCCAGGGACAGCGCTTCGGGCTTGAAAGCGCGGTGGGACTTGCGGTCGGCGATGGCCCTTTTGACGGACACGTTGCCGACGCCGGGCCAGCCGTTGGGACCGGGAAGGGCGAAAAGCGTCGCCGACGCCGGATAGGGCTTTTGCAACGGCGGCGGCTCGATGCCCCGGCTCTGCTCCGTTGCCGTGAAATCCACCATCTTGCGGATGGTGTCTTTCAAGAAAAACTTCAAGTCCATACGCATCCAATTCCTCCCGGTTTTTCCACTCCGCGACGCCAGGACCGCCGGTAAGACCTCACGACGCCAAAACGGCGCGACAGCCGTCCCCGCGTTCCCCCTCCCGGATCAGGCGTAGCCCGCGATGATGGCGGCCAGAGCCGCCATGTCCGGTTCACGGGCGGCAAGCGGTCCCGCCTCCGTCAGCGGAAAGGCCGGCCGGTCGCTTTTCCACAGCACGCCGATGGGGATATTGTCCCCGAATTCCATGGCCTTGGCCAGGGCGGCCTGGAAGTTCGCGGGGTCGTGGTCGCCGCCAAGCTTGTAACAGCGCTCCTTGTACCAGGCAAAGGTGTTGACCTTGTTAAAGGACACGCACGGTTGCAGCACGTCGACGAGGGAAAACCCGGGATGGCGCGCGGCCTGGACGATAAGGTCGGCCAGATGGTCGATCTCCCCGGCGAATCCCCGGGCCACGAATCCCGCGCCCATGGTCACGGCCACGGCCACGGGATTGAAGGGGGCGGAGGCCACGCCGTGGGGCTGGGTCTTGGTTTTCTGGCCCATCATGGTGGTGGGGCTGGCCTGGCCTTTGGTCAGGCCGTAAATCTGGTTGTCGTGGACGATGCAGGTCATGTCCACATTGCGCCTCAGCGCGGCCAGAAAATGGTTGCCGCCCTCGCCGTACGAGCAGCCGTCGCCGGATTCGGCGAAAACGGCCAGATCCGGGTTGGCCAGCTTGATGCCCGTGGCCGCCGGCAGGGACCGGCCGTGCAGGCCGTTTATGGTGTTAACCCGAATGTAGTGCGGAGCCTTGGCCGCCTGGCCGATGCCCGTGGAAAAAGCCGCCTTGTGCGGCGGCAGGTCGAGCGCAGCCAGGGCCTTGACCACGGCCTTGCGGATGGAAAAATTGCCGCAACCGGGACACCAGGCCGTTTCGAATTCGCCGTAATCCTTCGCTGTCACCATGGCGTCCTCCTAAAGCCTCTCGAGTATATAGTCCGCCGTGAAGGGCAGGCCGTCGAAGCGGGTTATGAGCGCGTCGCAGACGGAGCCGGTTTCGCGCCGGATGAGCCGGGCCAACTGGCCGGCGAAATTGCCCTCCACCATGACCGTGCGTTTGGCCGTCTCCAGGATCGGCAAAAACGCGTCCGACGCCAGGGGATAAACCTGTGAGAAGTGGAGCACGGCCGTTTTTTCGCCCTGGGCGTTGCGTATGGCCGCCGCCTCCTGGGCCGCCCCGAGGGTCGTGCCCCAGCACACGAGCAGCGTCGCGCCGTCGGCGTTGCCATAAAGGTCCGGCGGCAGGGCCGCCCGGGTCAGGCCCGTGAGCTTGCGCATGCGCTTTTCCTGCATGGTCACGCGCACGGAAAGGTCCTCGGTGATGTGGCCGTCCGGGGTGTGTTCGTCGCTGTCGAGCACCACCGTGGCTTCGGTGAAGCCGGGAACCAGGCGCGGCGACACGCCGGAATCGGTCACGGCGTAACGCTGGTAGCCCGCCGGATCGGCCATGGTCATAAGCGGCCGGGCCACTTGCGGCAACGCGGCAAGGTCGAAGGGGACGACGTCGCGGGAGCTGTCGGCCAGAAACTGGTCGGTGAGGATGAATACCGGCGACTGGAAGCGCTCGGCCGTGTCCACGGCCCGGTGGGCCAGGTGGAAGCACTGCTCCACCGTGCCCGGGGCGAAAATGGCCCTGGGAAATTCGCCGTGTCCGGCGTGGAGCGCCAGATCGAGGTCGGCCTGCTCGGTGCGGGTGGGCAACCCCGTGGCCGGGCCCGGACGCTGGGCCACGACGATGGTGATCGGCGTTTCGAGCATGCCGGAGAGGCTCACGCCCTCGACCATGAGCGCGAAGCCGCCGCCCGAGGTGGAAACCAGGGGTCGGGCCCCGGCATAGGACGCGCCTATGGCCATGATCACGGCCGCGATCTCGTCCTCGGCCTGTTCGCAGACCACGCCCATGCGGTCGCTGTGGTCGATGAGCGCCTGCATGACCGAGGTGCCGGGGGTCATGGGGTAAAACGAGCCGAAGTTGACCCCGGCGGCCAGTCCGCCCAGAGCGATGGCCGTGTTGCCGTTGAGCATGACCCGCTTGCCCCGGGACTGGGCCGGGGCAAGGCAAGCAAAAGAAGTGTTTTGCGCGGCGGTCCAGTCCGTGGCCGCCTGAAATACGGCCAGGTTGTCGGAAACGATCCGGTCGCCCTTCTTGGCGAATTTTTCCCGGATAAGCCCGATGATCCAGGCCGGGTCCAGGCACAAGAGGCTCCCGAGCACGCCCAGGGCGGCCGTATTCTCAAAAAGCGGCTTGGGACACAGTTTTTTGTAGGGAACGGCCAGGCCGGGATGATCGCCAAGGCCGTGGGCCGCGTCGGCCAGGACCAGGGCGCGCGGCGTCAGCCTGTCCCCAAGCAACGAAAGGGTCTGCGCGGAAAGGGCCACCAGCAGGTCGATGCCTTCCGTCGGCGCGGTCACCTCCCGGCTGTCCACGCGGATGGCGTACGTATTGTGTCCGCCCCGGATACGGGACAGGTAATCCTGGGTGACGACGATGGCGTAGCCGGCCCGCACCAGGGCGCGGGACAGAAACTCGCCCACGGTGACGAGGCCTTGTCCGGCTTCGCCGCCGATGACGATGTTGACGGATGCTTCGCCCATATCCAACCACTCCTTGTCCGGCGCAAAAATGACGGCCGCCCACGACGGGCGCGGGCGGCCTGGGTACGACACTCGAAACCGGAACTAGGCCGTGGTGGTCGGCGGGGTGTATACCCGCGTGGCCAGGTCCTTATCCAGCATGAAAGCCCCGCCCGGGTTCTGGTCCACGAGCTTCAGCTTGGCGATCACGTCGGACACGTTGGCCTCTTCCTCGACCTGTTCGTCGATGAACCACTTGAGAAACGACGCCGTGCCATGGTCCTTTTCTTCCAGGGCCAGATCCATGAGCTTGTAGATGCGCGCGGTCACGCCCTCTTCATGGGCCAAGGCCTCCTGGAAGACGGCCAGGGCCGACTCCCAGTCATGGGGTGGGGCGTCGATGGCCTGCAGGATGACCCGGCCGCCGCGTTCCACAATGTAATTGTAGAACTTTTCGGCGTGGGACTTCTCCTCCTGATCCTGGACATGCATCCAGTTGGCGAATCCCATCAGTCCCTTGTCCTCGAAATAGGTGGCCATGGAGACGTAGAGATACGCGGAATAGAGTTCCCAGTGGACCTGATCGTTCAGGGCCTTTTCCATGGTCTTGGAAAGCATGGACTAGTCCTTTTTCCACAAGCCGTGGAGGTTGCAGTATTCCCGGGCGGCCACCGTGGACGCCTCGATGCAGAACAGGGCCTCGGGCTTATCGCCCGGTTTGAGGAACTGGCGGTAGGCCTTGCCGTCGGCGAGAAGCTCGATCCACTCGATGTAGTGCTTTTCCTCCATGGGGTGGGCCACGGCGCCGACCTTGACCAGATAGCCTTTGTCGGTCTTCTCGATGACCGGGACGTGCTTTTCCTTGGCCGCGTCCACGGTGTTCTCGGCCATGAGCTTCATGGGCTGGCCGCAGCAGACCAGCTCGCCGGCACCGCCATGCAGGACCTCGACGATATTACCGCACACTTCGCATTTGTAGACTTGCAGTTGTTCAGCCATGGATTACTCCTTTAGAAGCCCCGTTTTTCGGGAAAGTTGATCGCGACCGGGGCGGGGCGTCCCCGGACGCGGGATGAGCAACACCTTGTTTTTTCATAAAACACTTCTTGGCCGGGTGCGCAACCCCCAAAGGGCGACGGAAGGGAAGGACATAAAGATTTGGCCAAACCGGCCGATGACGCTCACAGAAGGCCCATCCGGGCCGGGGGGGATCGAATATGGAAGGGATGCGCAAACTACTCATATGCGGCGTGGCGACCGTATTTCTGGCCGCTGCCGCGCCGCAATCGCCGGAAACGGCCGAGGCCGGCACGCCGGCACCCCTGCCGACGCAGATTCCCATCCGGGACATAGGTTCCCCGCCGACGCCCAACACGCCGCCCGTACCCTTTACGCCGAAACCCAAGCGCGTACGGCCCCGTCGCGCCACGCGGCACAAAAAACGCGCGCCAAAGCATCCGCCGGTGAAAACGCCAGCGCCGCCGCGGACGCCGGACAATCCATCCATGCCCAAGCTCGAACAGCGCTACGAAGCGCCGACCGAGTCATTGTACCTGCCGCCCGCTCCCGCTCCGGCTCCGGCCAAGGCGGCGGCCAAGGCCCCAAACCCGAATCCCGGACAAGCGCCCGCGCCGGCCCAATTTCCGCCCGAACCCGCGCCGGCCCCGGCGCCTTCCTCCGGCGCCGCATCGACACCAACGCCCGCGCCGCAACCCGCGCCCATGCCGGCCCCGGCAGCGCCCGCGACGCCCAACCAGGCTTCAACGCCGGCCCCCAAGCCGGCTCCGGCCCAATAACCAAGGAGGCCGCCATGACGACAAAACTGCTGCGCCGCCTGTCCCTGGTCCTTATGCTGCCGCTTTTCGCGCCGCTGCTCATGGGCGCGCTTTGCGACCGGACCCCGCCCCCGCCGCCCCAGTACCCGGACGTGGCCATGGCGCTCGCCGCCGACCTCGACCGCCAGCTCGTGCCGCGCCTCGGCATGTACACCCGCGACAACAGCCGGGGGCTCTACTGGGTGGTCATCACCACCCCGGCGGACCTCGGCGACCTGGAGCGGGCCTCGCCCCTGTCGCGCCTCGTCGGCCAGGAGCTTTCCACCGCCTTCGTGGCCCTCGGCTACAACGTGCAGGAAATTCGCAAGGCCAGCGACATCATCTTCAGCCGCCGCCAGGGCGAATTTTCGCTCACCCGCGACGTGCGGGCCCTGGCCACGTCCCGGGCCACCGCCACCCTGGTCGTGGCCGGCACCTACGTCGTCACGCCAAGCGGGGTGCGCTTCGCCATCGAGGTG
This sequence comes from Solidesulfovibrio fructosivorans JJ], assembly GCF_000179555.1. Taxonomy (NCBI): domain Bacteria; kingdom Pseudomonadati; phylum Thermodesulfobacteriota; class Desulfovibrionia; order Desulfovibrionales; family Desulfovibrionaceae; genus Solidesulfovibrio; species Solidesulfovibrio fructosivorans. The sequence continues at coordinate 15,989 of NZ_AECZ01000034.1, read as the reverse complement.
GTCGACGCGCGCAACAACAACATCGTGGCCGCGGCCAACCGCACCCTGCCCATGGACGCCACAGTGGGTGCGCTTGCCGGCGGAGAGGCGAGCTTTGTCTCGCCCACGGTCTCGACCACCGACCGGACGAGCTTCGAGCGGGACATGCTGCCCTACTCCATGAGCCGGCACTGGTAGGAGCTGTATTTTCACTGGATAATGCCTGGCACTCCAACCAAGCCGGGGCACCGCCGTCATTGTCCCTGCCTTTCCCCTCACCGTAAAAAGTTTTGGGGAGGGGAGAGCGCGAGAGGGGAACCCTTTTTGGCCAAAAAGGGTTCCCCTCTCGCATCTCCGTCCGCCTCCTCCCCCCCCGCCGCCGGCTTGCCAGCGGCGGGGCCATCCCCTATGATTCTTCGCAATTCGGGAAAAGGATGGGAACATGATGGAAAACCGCCATGTCCTGGTCGTGGAGGACAGCCGCGTCCAGGCCAAGATCATAAGCCAGCACATTGCCGAAGCCACGCCCTTCCCCACCATCGTGGCCCACACCCTGGCCGAGGCCGAAGAGGTCATGACCGGCCGCCGCGACGCCATCTTCGTGGCCATCCTGGACCGCAACCTGCCCGACGACCCGGACGGACGCATCGTGCCCCTGGCCACCTCGCTCGGCATCCCGTCGGTGGTCATGACGGCCTCGTTTTCCGAGGAAGTCCGCCAGCTGCTGCTCGAACAGCACGTGGTGGACTACTTCATCAAGAACTACTCCGAGATGGTCGCCATGGAGCGGCTGATCGAGCGGCTCTACAAAAACCAGTTCGTGCGCGCCCTGGTGGTCGACGATTCCAAGCTTTTCCGCCACCGCCTGAAAGAACTGCTCGGAAACCTCAACATCGATGCCCTGGAAGCCGAGGACGGCAGGCAGGCGCTGGAAGTCTTGGCCGCCAATACGGACGTGACCCTGGTCATCACCGACTACAACATGCCGAACCTTGACGGCTTCGGCCTGATCGAGGAAATCCGCCAGACCCGGGACAAGGACAAACTGGCCATCATCGGCGTTTCGGCCGAGGACGGCAGCCACACCGTCAAGTTTCTCAAAATCGGGGCCAACGATTTCCTCATCAAGCCGGTGCAGGTCGAGGAATTCTCCTGCCGGGTCAACCAACAGCTCGACATGCTGGAGATCCTGACCAAATATCGGAAATTGTGCGGCAAGCAGAACAAATAGCACGACCGGCGAAACCGCGTCGCCGCTGGCGCATCCCGGCGTTTGCCGCCGGGCTGGTTCTCGCGGTCGGGCTGGCCTTTTTTTGGGCCACCGCCTCGCCGCCCTTTCCCCTGGCCGCGTTGTCGCCGCCGGGCGCGACGGTGGTCGCGGCCCGAAACGGCACGCCGTTGCGCCTGTATCTGGCCCCGGACGACGCCTGGCGCTTTCCGGTCAAGCTCGCCGCCGTATCCCCCATCCTGCCGCGCCTGATCATCGCCGCCGAGGACAAGCGCTTTTACGACCATCCCGGGGTCGATCCCCTGGCCGTCGTTCGAGCCGCCTTCTCCAACTTGCGCGCCGGGCGCGTGGTCTCCGGCGGCTCCACGCTGACCATGCAGCTGGCCCGGCTGGCCGATCCCAAGCCGCGCACGCTGGCCGCCAAGATCGAAGAGGCGCTGGCCGCCCTGGCCCTGGAGCGCAAGCTGCCCAAGCGGGCCATCCTCGAGCGCTATCTCAATATGGCTCCCTACGGTGGCAATATCGTGGGCGTCGGCGCGGCCAGCATGTTCTACTGCGGCAAGACGCCGGACCGGCTGTCCCTGGCCGAGGCGGCGCTTTTGACCGTCCTGCCGCGCGCGCCTTTCGCCCTGGACCCGACGAAGCACCCGCAAAACGCCAAGGCGGCCCGCGACAGACTGCTTACGGCCCTGGCCAGACGAGGCGTGATCACGGCGGCAGCGGCGGACCAGGCCAAGCGCGTCCCGGTGCCCAAGCGCCTCTACCAACCGCCCTTTTTCGCGCCGCAATTTTGCGACATGGCCCGGGACGAGGCCGGGGCGCTCCCGCGCGTGGACACCACCCTCGATCCCGAGACCCAGAAGGCGGCAACGGACATCCTGCGCGGCCGCAAGGCCTGGCTCGCCAGCCAGGGCATCGGGGCCGTGGCCGCGGTGGTGCTCGACCCGGCCAGCCACGAGGTCCTGGCCATGGTCGGGTCCACGGACTTTTTCGGCGACACCCGCTTTGGCCAGATCAACGGCGCGACCATCCGCCGCTCTCCCGGCTCGGCGCTCAAGCCCTTCCTCTACGCCTACGCCATGGACCAGGGCCTCGTTTTTCCCCAAAGCCAGATCCTCGACATCCCGACCGGATTCGGCAACTACAGCCCCAAAAACTACGACGGGCATTTCCGGGGACGGGTCACCACCGAGCAGGCGCTGGTCACCTCGCTGAACGTCCCCGCCGTGCGGCTATTGAATACGGTCGGCACGTCGCCCTTCCTGGAACTCTTGCGGCGCGGCGGCCTGTCCAGCCTGGACCAGCCGGCGGCGCACTACGGCCTGTCGCTCATTCTCGGCGGCGGCGAGGTGACGCTACTCGCGCTCACCAACCTGTACGCCGATCTGGCCGGCGGCGGCGAGCACCGCCCGCCCCGGCTGCTTCGCGACACGCCGTCCGTACCCGCGATCCGGCTTTTTTCGCCCGAAGCCTGCGCCCTGGTGACCGAGATGCTGACCAAGGTGGAGCGGCCGGACCTGCCGACCTCCTGGGAGCGGGCCCTGGCCGTCCCAGCCGTGGCCTGGAAGACCGGCACCTCCTACGGCCACCGCGACGCCTGGGCCGTGGGCTATAGCGCCGGCCGGGTCATCGGCGTCTGGGTCGGCAACATGGACGGCACGCCGGTTTCTGGCATCTCCGGCACGGTCTACGCCGGGCCGATTCTCTTCGAGCTCTTCCGGGCCCTGGAGCCCCACGGGTCGCGTCTGGCCGCGCCGCCGGGACTCAATATCCGCGAAATCGAGGTCTGCGCCGAAAGCCGCCAACTGCCCGGCCCGGACTGCCCCAGACGCGTGACGGCCAAAATCATCCCCGGCGTGACCAGACTCGGCCCCTGCCCCGTCCACCACCGCCTGCTCGTGGACGCGGTTTCGGGGCTGGCCCTTTCCGGGGACTGCCTGGCCACCCACGCGGCCAAGTCCGTGACGGTGACCAGCTACCCGGCCGAGCTGGTGTCCTGGTGGCGCGGGGTCGGCATTCCCTTTGTCCCCCCACCCGGTCCGGAACCGGGCTGCGGCGCGCCGCGCGGGGAAGGACCGCGCATCGTTTCGCCAAGCCCCGGCACGCCCTACGTATACCGCCGCGACGCCCCGGCCGCTTTCCAACGCATCGCGCTTACCGCCGACGCCCCGGCCGGGAGCCGGCGGCTGTCCTGGTACGTGGACGGAACGCTGACCGCCCAGGGCGCGCCCGGAGCCACGCTTTTCTGGCAGCCGAGCCCCGGCAGCCACCGGCTCGTGGCCGTGGACGACCAGGGCCGGGCCGACGCCGTCACCGTGCATATCGAATGAGAAGGAGGAAACGCCATGAGCGCCGTTTTGGATTTCTCGATCTTTCCGCTGGACAAGGGCGTGAGCCTGTCCGCCTACGTGGCCAGGGCCATCCGCATCGTCAAGGAAAGCGGCCTGCCCTACGTGTTCTCGCCCATGTCGACCAGCGTCGAGGGGGAATGGGACGAAGTGCTGGCCTTGGTGACCCGCTGCAAGGACGAGCTGGCCAAGGACTGCGACCGCATTCATGTCGCCATACGGGTGGACTGGCGTGACGGCCCCGGCGGGCGGCTTTCGGCCAAGGTCAAATCCGTGGAGGAAAAGCTGTAGACCGGCCGCGCGACCCGCAACCGTTGCCAAGCAACGTACCCGGGGTTACACAAGCAAAGGCGCAGGCATCCCGCAAGCGCCTTTGCCCAGGTCCGCCCCAGGCCGGCCGTCGGGTCGGCATACCCGCACACCGCAACATCCGAGGAGTGATCATGCTCAATCAGCTGGCGCAAATGGACATGAGCATATACTTCCAGTCTGTCGTCTTCCTGATCTTTATCGCCATTTTACTAAGACTGCACTGGAAAATCGGCTCGTTCATGCACGTTGCCTCGGCCATCGTAAAATATGTGGTGCTAATCTGCATCTTCATCTATATTTTTCTCAACTGGGCCAGTGACGTCAATCCGAGCCTGCGCAACAGCAGCCTGCTCATCATGACGCTCATCAATATCTATCTGCTGTGGCATATCATCATCTCCTCCGTGGAGCTTCCCTATCGCCGGGCGCTTAGAAGCTGTGTGGACGGCGTCTGCACCATGACCGACCTTGAACAGGCTTTCAACAACGGAAAGCGCTACTACAAGATCCGTTACTTGTGGACTTCTCTCGGCAGCGGCGTCGCGCCCTGGCGGTTTCTGCGCGGCATCGCGGCCGAACGCACCCGCGACGACCTGCATCGCGTGTTCGTCGGTCTCGATCCCAAAAGCTCCATCTTCGGCTCGAGCCTCTTCAACCATTTCCTGCTCCAGCAGCTAGACGCCGACAAGTCCATGGACGCCGCCAAGCGGGCCGAACGCCGCCGCGCTATAGAATTTCTGGGCAGCGACCCCTGGCTGTCGGAAAAGACCGGGGAATTTTTGAACCACCTGCTCGCCACGCCGGAAGGCCTGTTGGAAAAAGGCCTCAAGGACACGTTGCAGGACGCCGGCAAGATCGCCTGACGCCGCTACGGCTCCGGGGGCGAGAGGCAACCGCCCGCAACGCGCATCGTCTCTCGCCCGCGCCTCTCCCCTGTTTTTGCCTCACGGGCCGTCAGAGCGGAAGCCACAACCAGCCCAATCGAAACAACGGGAGGGCGAACATGGGCGCACGCGCAAAGAGCCCCCTTTTCCTGGCAGCGCTCGTTCTGGCCTGCCTGCTTTCCCCGATATCAGCCGAGGCCAAATGCCGGCCGGCGGCGCTGTCCATCGCCGTGGACGCCGGGCACGGGCCGAAAATTTCCGGCGCGACCAGCGCCACCGGCCAGCCGGAATACGCCTTCAACCTGCGCCTGGCCAAACAGGTCGTCGCCGCCCTCAAAGCGGCCGGTTTCAGCCGCGCCTTTCTGCTCGATCCCAAGGGAGCAGACCTGCCTCCGGCGGCCAGGGCCGCCCGGGCCAATGCGGCGGGAGCAGGACTTCTGCTCTCCATCCACCACGATTCGGCGCAGCCCCAATTCTTCGAGACCTGGACCGTGGACGGCAAGACCCGCCGCTACTGCGACCGCTATCACGGCTATTCGGTGTTCTATTCGGGGAGAAACCCCAGGGCGGCGGCCAGCCTGGATCTGGCCAAACGCATCGGCGGCCGGATGACCGCGGCGGGCTTTCCCTTCACCCGCCACCACGCGGCGGACATCCCGGGCGAACGCCGGCCGCTTGTCGACGACAAGGCCGGGGTCTACCGCTACGACGGGCTGGCGGTGCTGGCCAGGGCGCGCATGCCGGCCGTGCTGCTGGAGGCGGGAGTCATCGTCAACCGGGAAGAGGAAAAGGAACTCGCCGGCGGCAAGCGACAGGAAAAAACCGCCCAGGCCATCGCCCAGGCCGTCACGAACTGGTGCGCCGCGCCATAGGCGCTTGAAAAGAGACTGGGGGGAAACCTTTCTTGCAGAAAGGTTCTCCCCCCAGCCCCCCTTTCCAAAGACTTTTAATAGGATACTTTGCCTATTACGAACAAATTCAACCTATTATAAAGTTTAGGAAGGGGAGAGCGCGAGAGGGGAGAACCCTTTGCAAAAGGGTTTCCCCTCTCGCACTGTCTTCATCTCCCCTCCTCTAAACATTCGCGGCCAGGCGCTCCCAGGCCAGGGCCCGGGCGCGTTCGGCGAGCTGGAGCATTTCGGGCTTGGAGATCTGGTCGTCCGCTCCCACGGCCTCGCCCTTGTGGCGCAGGCTGTCGGTGATAAGCGATGAAAAGAGGATGACGGGCAGTTGCTTGAGCACCGGGTCCTCTTTGACCTTGCGGGTGAGACTGTGACCGTCCATGGCCGGCATTTCGATATCCGACACCAGGACGTGCACGAAATCGGTGATGGGCCTGTTTTCCCTGGCCGCGGCTTCTTTCCACTCGGTCAGTTGCTCCCAGGCGATGCGGCCGTTGATCGTGCGCGTCACCTCGAAGCCGGCCTTTTCCAGCGACGTCCCGATCATGCGGCGGATGGTGGTGGAATCGTCGGCGATAAGGGCCTTGAACACCATATCCTTGTCGGGCAGCTCCTTGTGGCGCTCGACAAAGACCTCATGGTCGAGTTCCTTGAGCGCCAGATTGGGATTGAGTTCGGCCACGATCTTTTCCATGTCCAGGATGAAGACCACCCGCTTTTCGAGCTGCACCACGCCCGTGACGGAGTTGCCGGAATAGGTCTGGACCTGGATGCTCGGCGGCTCGATCCGCTCCCAGCTGAGGCGATGGATGCGGGTGACGCCGGAAACGCGAAAAGCGCTGACCACCCGGTTGAATTCCGTCACCACCACCTTGTCGGAATCCGCTTCCGATCGCTCCTTGCCGAGCCAGACCGCAAGATCGACCAGAGGCACCACCTTGTCGCGCAAATTGAAGGTGCCAAGCACGCAGGGATGCGGCGCCTGGGGCATCTCCGTGACTTTGGGCAGACGGATGATCTCCAGCACCTTGGCCACGTTGACCCCGTAATACCCGGTGTAAACCTTGCCGGAAGGCGTTGGCTCCTCCAGAAAAAACTCCACGATTTCAAGCTCATTCGTACCAGACTCAAGAAGGATATTCGTATTGCTCATGGCGCAGGGGCTCCGGGGCGGACTGTGCGGGCGATAAAGACCTTCTGGAAAGAATATTGGAAATATTACGCCGTTGTCGAGAAAAAAAGCAAGAACCGGCGAGCAAGGGAGGGCGAATTGACACATCCCGCGCTTCCTGGCAGCCTTGCAAAAGTGGAAAGGTTATAAAAAGGCATGCCTTCATCCTGAATTATCCGGGATAATGCCATGAAGAAATGTCTTTTCCGTGCCATTTTGGCGCTTCTTGCCATGGCGCCCTGCCTGACCGGCCCGGTTCGGGCGGCCGGTGAGCCGGTCACGCTTTTCGTTTTCGACAGGCAGCCCTATTACCATCTGGATAGCGGCCGCCCCGACGGCGGCTTCCTCCTCACCCTGGCCCAAATCGTCTTCCGGCGGGCCGGCGTGCCCTACCGCATCCGGGAAATGCCGCCCGGCCGCATCCTGGCCACGTTCGAAACCGAGGACGTCAATTCCTGCGCCGTGGGTTGGCTGCAAACGCCCGCGCGTCAGCGCTTCGCCCGCTTCAGCGCTCCCATCTACGTCAACAAGCCTCTAGGCGTCGCCGTGCGCGCGCCGCTCGCGGCAAAGGACGGTCCCCAACCACTCGGCGACCTTCTCAAAAAACATTGGAAATGGGGGCTCCGCCTGGGCTTTTCCTATGGCCAAGCCCTGGATGCGGCGTTTGCCGCCGCGCCGGCCGGCACGGTCACGCGTTTTTCCGATCCCACGATCATGCTGCGTCTTTTGGCCAAGGGCCGGCTGGACGCCATACTGATCGAGCCCGAGGAACTCTCCTGGCTGCTTGAGCGGGAACCGCGATTGGCGGCCGCAATGCGTTTCGTGCCGCTAGCCGGGGCCAAGCCCCGGGCCCGGCACATCATGTGCGACGACGCCGTTTCACCGGACGTCATGCGCCGGCTCGATGCCGCCATCGACGAAATCCTCGGCCCCGCCTCGGACACAATCCGACGGACCGAGGCCATGCGGCATTAGATCCGGCAGGCGAATGCTCTATTCGTGTATAAGGTCCGACGCCCAGCTGTAAAAAAGGCGGATTCAGGCGATACGGTCAAGCAGCAGGTGGGAAAAATAGCCGAGCACGGCGGCGATGTAATACGGCAGGAACGGCCGCCACGGCATGCCCAACAGCAGCATGGGCCCAAGCAGGATGGTGCACGGCACGAGAAGCGCCGCCCACCAAGTGTGGGTCCAGCCCCGATGGGAGCCGATGGCCGGCAACAGGCCGCAAAACCCGAGCACAGCCGCGTAGCGGTATTGTTGTCGGACAATAAGGATGGCATCGGCCAGAAGCGCCGCGCCGTAAAAAAACCGCCGTCCCGTGGAGTCGGTGTCCACGTCGGGGAAAAGGCCCCCCAGGATGGCGAAAAACCCCAGGCCGGCCATGGTCTCGTAGCCGGGGCGGTAGACGCCGAGCCACCAAGCCCCGGCCACCGCCGCGCCGGTCACCACCGCCGCGCCGGCCATATGCGTCTTGTATCCCGGCATGGACAGGCTGGTAGCATTGCCGACGCCCCCCTGGCAAGGAGCGACGCTTCTTGACGCCGTACCCGGCCGCCGCTACCACCAAACATCCGCAACACCCAACCCCGGAACCCCAATGTCTGTGAAAAAAACCGTTCCCGCCCTGTCCGCGTTTTTCGCCATCCTGCTTTTCGCCCAGGCGCTCGCCTTCGCCGCCGGCCCGAAAGTGGAGATCTTCATGACGAGCTGGTGCCCCTACTGCGCCAAGGCCGAGGCTTTCTTCAAGGCCAAGGGCGTGCCGTTTACCGCATCGGACATTGAAAAGGATGCCGCCGCACGTATGCGCTTCCAGCGTTACGGCCAGCGCGGCGTGCCGCTCGTGGTCATCGGCGACGTCGTCATCCCCGGCTACTCCGTGGCCGAATACGAAAAGGCGTTGGCCGTGGCCAAGGCCGGACCGTCCGCGTCGTCCCAGCCCAAAATGGTTTACGGCAAATAGGCGGTTGCGCCATTTTTTTAAGGAGTACCCCGTGCCAAGCGCCATCCAGCACGCCTTCACCCAGCGGGCGAAGGCTATCAAGATATCGGCCACCAAGCTCATGCCCATGATCGCCGCCGGCGTCGGCGACTGCGTCTCCCTGGGCCAGGGCGTACCCTCGTTCGGCACCCCGGCCCATGTGGTCGAAGCGGTCTGCCGGGCCCTGCGCGATTCGCCGGCGGCGGGCAAGTACTCGCTGCAACCCGGCATGCCCGAACTGCGCTGGGCCGTGGCCGAGAAGCTCGCGACCGAAAAAGGCCTGCAAGCCAATCCGGAGACAGAAATCGCCATCACCGTCGGCGGCATGGAGGCGCTGTTGTGCGCCGTCCTGTGCCTGTGCCAGGAAGGCGACGAAGTCATCGTGCCCGAGCCCTTCTACCCCTCCCATGTGGAGCAGGTCTGCCTGGCCCAGGCCACGCCCGTGCTCGTTCCCCTGCGCCGGGGCGACTGGAGCCTCGACCCCGCCGCCGTGGCCGCCGCCGTGACCCCGCGCACCAAGGCCATCATCATCAATTCGCCCCACAACCCGACCGGATCGGTCTTTGCCGAAAAAGACCTGCTGGCTGTGGCCGAAATCGCCCTGCGCCACGACCTCTACGTCATCTGCGACGACACCTACGACGCCCTGTCCTACGACGCGCCGGCCTTTTCCCTGACCACGGTCAAGGAGCTGCAACCGCGCCTCGTGGCCGTGGGCAGCTTTTCCAAGCGCTACGCCCTGACCGGCTGGCGGGTGGGCTTCGCCTTCGCCCCGGAACCGATCATGGCGCAAATGCTCAAGGTGCACGACTGCACGGCCATCTGCGCCCCCACCCCGGCCCAGATCGCCGCCCTGGCCTCCCTGACCGGCCCCCAGGGCATCTTCGAAGGCTTTGTGTCCACCCTGGCCGCCCGGCGCAAGCGCATGCAAAAACACCTCGACGCCATGAGCCCGACCGTGCGCTACAACAAGCCGGGCGGCGCGTTCTACGTCATGGCCCGCTACGACCTGCCCGCCGCGCCCATGAACGTGGCCACGCGGCTGATCCGCGAGGGCAACGTCATCACCATCCCCGGCGACAGCTTCGGCCCCGGCGGTGAAAGCAGCCTGCGCCTGTCGTTCGGCGGCGACGAGGCCGATATCGACGCCGGCTGCGAACGCCTGGCCGCCTGGTTCGAGGCGGAACGGAAGAAGAGCTGAGACTGTGGGGGAGGGAGGCCCCTTTTTGCAAAAAGCCTCCCTCCCCCACACCCCCACCCTCCCCGAAAAACTTTTGACGGGAACAGCCGGGAGGTATGCTTTGCCGTTGGAGACGCCATGACCGAACAGGGACCGGAGGTGACGCTCGGAGAGGGGACCATCGGCTACCGCGACGGCGCGGAAGCTTATCTGCTGCGCTTTTTCAGCGAACATACCGTTGGCGAGTACGAGCTTTTCCCCAAGGACGCGCCCTGGGCCATCCACTACCACCTGACCCCGCGCCGCAAGACGCTCCTGTCCTGGATCGATTTCGGACCGGGCGGACGCATCCTGGAACTCGGGGCCGGCTGCGGCGCGCTCACCGCCCACCTCGTCACCCTGCCCCATGCGATAACGGCCGTGGAAGGCTCGCCCGAACGGGCGGCCGTCATCAAGGCCCGCTGCCGGAATGCCCGCAATCTGGAAATCGTGGCCGCCAACGCCGCCGGCCTGCCCTACGAGCACCAATACGACGTGGTGACCCTCGTCGGCGTGCTGGAATACGCCGCCGCCTTCGTCGACGGCCCCAGGCCCCATGAGAGGCTCCTCGCCGAAGCCCGACGCTATTTGAAGGACGATGGCTGCCTGATCCTGGCCATCGAAAACCGCATGGGCCACAAATACCTGGCCGGCCTGCCCGAGGACCACACCGGCCGGCCTTATGCCGGCATAAACGGCTACCCCGGCCCTGGCGCGGCCCGCACTTTCGACCGACCGGCCCTGACCGCCCTGCTCGCCCGGGCCGGATTCCCCGTCAGCCAGTGGTATTATCCCTCCCCGGACTACAAAACCCCGGACGCCGTGGTGTCCGAACGCGCTCTGGGCATGGCAGGCATCGACGTCCTGCCCGTGCTCGAGCTGCCGACCCGGGACTACGACGGCAGGCATTGGCCGGCGTTTAGCGAACGTCAGTTTTTGCGCTCGGCCCTGGCCGCCGGCACGGCCGGCCATTTCATGAATTCCTTTCTGGTGCTGGCCGCCGCCACGGACGATGCGCCGCTGCTCGCCGCCAATCGCGGCACCCTGGCCGTGGCCGTAAACGCCGATTCCTGTCCGCCGCGCTTCCAGACCATGACCCGGTTCGTGGCCGCCGGCGACGGCGTGGACGTGCTGCGGCGAAATCTCCACGACCTGCCGCCGGCGACCTTCACCTCGGGCAGCCAGCACATAAAAGCCCGCGAACCCTACCGGCTCGGCTACGTCAGTTTCCTTCAGGCCACGCTTTGCGCCGTGGAGGACTGCGACATGGCCGGCGCGGCCAAGACACTTGCGACCTGGATGGAGCACATCGCCTCCCGGGCCAGGCCGGCCGGGCCGCAAAGCGCAGCCGGCTTCGCCGCCTTTTGCCGCGACCACCTCGGCCGGGCCATCTACCCGGACCGGGAGAGCGAAGGCTGGCTGCCGGGAAGCCTGCTCGACGCCCATCCGGGCAACGTGCTCTTTCACCCCGAAACGGGCGATATCCGCTACATCGACCTGGAATGGCGGCTTCGCTGCGACATCCCCCTGCAACTGCTCATCGACCGGGGCGTGAACCTCGTCGGCCAGAAGCTCGGCGCGTTGGCGCCCTATCTGGACCTGCCCCCGGGAGCCTCCCTGCCGCCGGGCCTCGAAGCCCGCATATCCCGCCATCCCCTGTGCCGCCGGTCCGACGCGGCCTCCCTCGACGCCGTCACCCAGTGGCTTTTCGCCGCCGTCACCCACGGCGACCTGGACTACCGCCAGCAGGGCCGGGCCCTTTAAGACCTCTTCCCCCTCGCCGACCAATGGCGTATGGGGAAACCGGACTTTCTCACCGCAAGGACATTTCCCTTTATGCATGTATTCGATCACGGCTCCGGCGCGCCCGGACCGCAGCCCGTCACGACTGCCCATTCTCCCGCGCTGGCCATGCTCGGGGTCAACCTCATGGTGTTCATGGCCACCCTCGACATGAGCATCGTCAACGTGGCCCTGCCCACCCTGGTCAAGGCGCTCCATACCGATTTCGCCGTCATCCAGTGGGTGATCCTGAGCTACGTGCTGGTCATCGCCAGCCTGCTGCTGCTGGTTTCCCGCCTGGGCGACATGCACGACAAGAAACGTATTTTTTCCACAGGGCTGCTCCTCTTTGTCGGCGCATCCCTGTGCTGCGGGCTGGCCCCGTCGGTGCATTGGCTCATCGCCTTCCGGGCCGCCCAGGGCATCGGCGCGGCCATGAGCCAGTCCCTCGGCATGGCCATCGTCACCCAGATTTCCCCGCCCTCCAGCCGGGGCCGGGCCCTGGGGCTCATCGGCGGCACGGTGGCCATGGGGCTCATGCTCGGCCCGCCCCTTGGCGGCGTGCTGATCGGCTTTGCCGGCTGGCGTTCCATGTTCCTTTTAAACGTCCCCATCGGCATCGCGGCCCTTTTCGTGGTGCACCGCTTCATGCCGTTCCTGCCGCCGATCAAGGAAGGAGAACGCTTCGACATCCCGGGCGCGATCACGGCCAGCCTGACGCTCGGCAGCTATTGCCTGGGCATGACCCTGACCCAGCGCAACGGTTTTTCCGATCCGACGGCGATGGGGCTGCTGGGCGTCGCCCTGGCCGGACTGGTCCTTTTCCTCGCCATCGAACGCCGGGCCAAAGCGCCCATGCTCGACCTCTCGCTTTTCGCCAATCCCTTCATAAGCCTCGGGCTGGCCATGTCGGTGCTGGTCTTCATCACCGGGGCCAGCGGTTTCATCATGCCGTTTTTCCTCCAGTCGGCCCAAGGCCGGACCGTGATGGAAATGGGGCTCATGATGATGATCCTGCCCTTCTCCATGGCGCTCACGGCCCCCATCGCCGGCAGTCTGGCCGACCGCTACGGCTCGTGCCTGATCCGCATCATAGGGCTTTCGATCCTGTGGTGCGGCACCATGGCCCTTGGCGGCCTGACCGTAACCACGCCCTGGTGGGGCTACATGTTGCGCTCCATGCCCGTGGGACTCGGCATCGGCATTTTCCAGGCCCCCAACAACTCGGCGATCATGGGCGAAATGCCGCCGCACCGGCTCGGCGTGGGATCGGGGCTGGCCAACTACGCCCGGGTCTTCGGCCAGTCCACGGGACTGCCGCTGGTGGGCACGGTCTTCACGTCCCTGGTGCTGACCTCGGGTCATGTCGGACCACGCATGGAGCTGACCAGCGCACCGCCCGACGTGCTGGCCGCCGGTGTGGCCGGAGTGTTCCGTTGGCTGGCCGGACTGCTGCTCGTGGCCATCGGCCTGGGCGCGCTCACCTGGCTGCTGACGGCCCGGCGCAACCATGCGCAACGCGGCTGAAACGCCGCCGCCTTTATGCCGCATTGACAGGGCCGACATCCCTCACCTACATATTTTCCCACATGAGCGATCACGCCGTTATTATGGATACGCGCGTCCCCGAAAGACAGGCTCAACGGCTCCAGGAGGCCGTGGAGAATCTTTTTGCCTGCTGCCAAGCCCGCATCGCCATGCAAAGCGAACGGTTCAACCTGCCGCCGGCGGCGCTGCGGGCGCTGCTGACCCTGGGCGAAACACGCTATCTGGCCCCGGGCGAGCTCGGCCGCAGGCTCGGCGTGACCAAAAGCCGGGTGACGGCCGTCACCACCGGGCTCTCACGCCAGGGGCTCATCGAAAAGCATCCCGATCCGGCCGACGCCCGGGTCACCCTGCTCTCCCTTACGCCGGCCGGAAAGCGCGCCTGCGAGGAAATCCGCACCTTCATGACCGGCCTTTTCACCAGCATCCTGTCCATGGTGGAACCGGACAAGCGCGAGGGGGTGCTGGCCTCGCTCGAATCGCTGCGTCGCTGCATGGACGCCGTGCGGGCTGATCTCAAGACCTGACGGGGGGATCCCACTTCCCAAGGACCGACGTTTCGTCCATAGTCCCGCCATGGACATCCCGCTTCTTCCCGACGTCACCATCATCTTCGCCCTAGCCGTCCTGGTTATCCTGGTCTGCCATCGGCTGAAGATTCCGGCCCTGGTCGGCATGCTCCTGACGGGCGTGGTGTGCGGCCCCCACGGCCTGGGGCTGGTCCAATCGGCCCACGATGTCGAAATCCTTGCCGAACTCGGCGTCATTTTGCTCCTTTTCACCATCGGCCTGGAGCTTTCCCTGTCCGACCTGTCACGGCTCAAGCGACCGGTATTTCTCGGCGGCGCGGCCCAGGTGCTTTTGACCTGGGGCTTTTTTTTCGGCCTTGCCATGTTCCTGGACGTTTCCGGCGGCGCGAGCATTCTGCTCGGCATGCTGGCCGCCCTCTCCAGCACCGCCATCGTCCTTAAAACCTTGCAGGAACGAGCCGAGATGGAGGCCCCCCACGGGAGGGTTATCCTCGGCATCCTGATCTTCCAGGACCTGCTCGCCGTGCCGTTGACCCTGGCCGTGCCGCTTCTGGCCGGCCGGACCTTCGGATTCACCAATTCCATCGTGTTTACGGTGTTCAAGGGCGCGGCCGTACTGATCCTGCTGGTGGTGCTCTCGCGCAAGCTCATGCCGCGCCTTTTGCTCTCCATCGTGCGCACGCGCAGCCGGGAGCTTTTTCTGCTCACGGCGCTCGGCATCTGCCTGGCCGTGAGCCTGCTCACCGCCGCCATCGGCCTGTCGGTCTCCCTCGGGGCGTTTCTGGCCGGGCTGCTCCTTTCCGGCTCGGACTACCGGGAAAGCCTGCACGAGGCGGTCCTGCCCTTCAAGGACGTTTTCACCTCGCTCTTTTTTATCTCCATCGGCATGCTGCTCAATGTCGCGGCGGCCTGGGACCACGCCGGCCAGATCCTCGGCGCCGTGGTCCTCATCCTGTGCGTCAAGGCGGTCATGGCCGGCATCGCCACGCGCATCCTGGGCTACCCCGCGCGCACGGCCGCGCTGGCCGGCGTGGCCCTGTGCCAGGTGGGCGAATTCTCCTTCATCCTGGCCAAGGCCGGCTTTTCCCACCACGTCATTTCCGAGCATTTCTACCAAAAATTTTTGGCCGCAAGCATCGTGACCATGGTGCTCGCCCCCTTCCTCATCGCCGCCGCGCCGCGTCTGGCGGCGCTTTTTTGCCGCCTGACCGGCATCCGGGACACGCCCGCGACCACGCCCGAACCCGGGCTTGCCGACCACATGATCATTCTGGGTTTCGGGGCCGGCGGACGGCAACTCGCCCGGGCGGCCAAGGCGGCGGATATCCCCTACGTCATTTTGGAGATGAACCCGGACACGGTGCGCAACGAAGCGAAAAAGGGCGAGCCCATCCATTTCGGCGACGCGTCCAAGCCCGGCGTGCTGGTCCATATGGGGGTCCGCGACGCCAGGGCCCTGGCCGTGGTCATCTCCGACGCGGCCGCGGCCAGACGCGCGGTGGAAATCGCCCGGTGCGAAAATCCCGCCCTGTATATCGTCGCCCGCACGCGGTTCAGCTCCGAGATCAAGGCCCTGCTCGACCTCGGGGCCAACGACGTCATTGCCGAGGAGTTCGAAGCGTCACTGGTGGTTTTCGCCCGGGTGCTGGCCAAGTTCATGGTGCCGCGCGACGACATCGAGCACATGGCCCAGGACATCCGGCGCGAGGGCTACCGGGCCATGCTCCCGGATTCCCTGGCCGCCATGGCCACGTTCTCGCCGGACAAATCCCTGGCCGGACTCCATGTGGCGATCTTTACGGTGGATGCGGCGTCGGCCCTGGCCGGGCGCACCCTGGAGGAAGCCCGGTTGCGGCGCGACCACAACCTGACCGTGGCGGCGGTGCGGCGCGGCAGGGAGTTTCTGCCCAACCCCGACGGGCCGTTCGCCCTCTCCCCGGGGGACAGGCTCTACGTCATGGGCACGGCCGAATCGCTCAAAGAGGGAGCCTCCCTCTTCAACGCCGCCCCGACAGAGGTGTAACGTAGGGAGCTTTGGAAGAGAGGCCCCCGGGGGGAAACCTTTCTTGCAGAAAGGTTCTCCCCCCGGACCCCCTTTCCAAAGACTC